>PEVZ01000031.1:0-4233 GCA_002779665.1 Candidatus Roizmanbacteria bacterium CG06_land_8_20_14_3_00_34_14
ACCACTTTTTCTTCGGAAAAAGAGATATCCCCGCCTTCTTTTGTTCCAAAAATAAGTGCCGATCGAAGTGCATCAGCTCCATATTTATCGACCATCTCCAAAGGATTAACCACATTCCCTTTTGACTTGCTCATCTTTTGACCATTTTTATCTCTCACCATTCCATGAAGAAAGATTGTCTTAAAGGGTTTTTTACCGGTTGCAAATACTCCAACCATAATCATTCGAGCTACCCACCAAGGAAGAATGTCATAGCCCGTTTCCATCACGGAAGTAGGATAAAAATAATCAAAAAAATCTGAATTTTCATCTTGCGCCAACAAAGTGGCAAATGGCCACTGGGCTGATGAAAACCAAGTGTCAAAAGTGTCGGTATCTTGCTCAAATTTGCAGTTACCACAAATCTGGCATTTCTTTGGTTTTTCAACAGAGACAAACCATTTATTTTTAATTTTATTAAATTTTGAATTTTTATTATTTGAATTTATTTCGAGCTTCGAGTTTCGAGTTTCGAGTTTTTGACACTTATATGCCGGGATTCTAATTCCCCAAACAATTTGGCGGGAAATATTCCAATCTCGAAAATTTGTCAGCCACCAAAGTAGTATTTTTTTAAATTTTTTAGGAACGATTTTTATTTCGTCTGATTCAACCAATTTTTTAGCCTTGTCAGCCAATGGTCTGATTTTTACAAACCATTGCTCCTTTGGTAATGGTTCCAACACTCGACTACATTTATAGCACGTCCCAACACTATGAACATAGTCTTCTTTTATCTTTACTATTAATCCTGCATTTTTTAAATCTTCAACAATCTTTTTTCTTGTTTCAATTGCATATAGTCCTTGATAAGAGTCGGCATTTCTATTAAGTTTTCCATCAAAATCAATTATCTGGATTACTTCAAGTTTATGGCGACGTCCTGTTTCAAAATCAGTAAAGTCGTGAGCCGGAGTGACTTTGACCGCGCCTGTCCCAAATTTCGGATCGACCGATTCGTCGGCTACAATTTTGACCTGACGATTAATAATTGGAACAATGACAGTTTTTCCGATTAAATCTTTATATTTTTTATCTTTTGGATTAACGGCAATTCCCGTATCACCAAGGAGAGTCTCAGGCCTAGTCGTTGCCACCGTAATAAATTTTATTTTTGCTGTTTGACTTGCTGGTGCAAGTAAATATTTTATATAAAATAATGAGGCAACTTTCTCTTTATGGACGACTTCTAAATCTGAAAATGAAGTTCCACAAAAAGTACAATAATTAACCATTCTTTTTTCTCGATAGACCAAACCTTCGTCTGATAACTTTTTAAAAGTTTTATAGACTGTCTGAACAATGTCTTCGTCGATAGTGAATTTCTTTTTTGACCAATCAAGAGCAAATCCTAACCTTTTAAGCTGATTCTCCATATTCGAGCGGTTACTGATTACAAATTCCATTATATTTTTGTAAAGTGTTTCCCGGTCAAAATCAAAACGACTCTTTCCTTCTTTTTTTAAATGTTTTTCGTAAACGAATTGCGTCTCAAAACCGGCATGATCAGCCCCGGGTAGCCAAAAAGTCTCAAAGCCTGATAATTTTTTATAACGAATCATAATATCTTCGTAGGTATACATCGCATGACCTAAATGAAGATTAGCATTAGCATTTGGAGGAGGAAGAATAATAGAAAATGGTTTTTTTCCGCCAGCTGGCGGATTATTTACTTTGGCTTTAAAAAGTTCCTTTTCCTCCCACTCTTTATAAATTTTCTCCTCGACTAATTGTGGCTGGTATTTTGAATCCATAATATTGTTCATTATTATATAATAATTTCTTATGAACTGGATTCTAATTACCCTTCAGTGGTATTTGACTTTACTTGTTATTGGGATAATCTTTACCCCTCTCACAAAAAAAATATTCAAAAGTTTTTCATTTGATTTTGGTTATCCTTTTGCTAAAGCTTTGGGAATTATTTTGCTAAGTTATTTTGTTTTTGTACTTGGAATTGTAAAAATCCTTCCTTTTAGCAGATTGACTTTGATATTTTCTTTATGTTTGTTCGCGATTATCAATTGGATGATTCATAAAAAAAATGTTTCCAATGTAAAGACGCAAAATTTTGCGTCTCTACGCATGAATCCCTGGCCGATGATAATCGTCGAAGAGGTTTTATTCATTTTCTGTCTTTTCTTCTGGACTTTCATCCGTTCGCAAGAACCCTCAATTCATGGTTTAGAAAAATTTATGGATTTTGGATTTATAAATTCAATCCTTCGAACTAAATTTTTCCCACCAAAAGACATTTGGTATTCTCCCGAACCAATTAACTACTATTATTTTGGTCATTTAACAGGCGCACTTTTAATTAAACTAAGTAACATAAAAGCTTCAATTGGTTACAATTTAATTCTTGCAACTATTTTTGCTCAGGGAGTCACTCAAGTATTTTCGCTCATCATAAACATCATTAAAAGATATTATCAAAAAATAAGTCAGTTTAAGGCTATCATCTTTGGCTTAATCGGTGCCTATTTCATAAACCTCGGTGGAAATCTTCACACAATCTATCTTTTTACAAAAGGCTATCCAAATGAATCTCCAATTCCTTTTTGGAAAATTTTTTCCTGGTTTAACCCAACTATTTACTGGTATCCAAATGCCACCCGCTTTATTCCCTTCACTATCCACGAATTTCCTTCATATTCATACGTCGTTGCTGATCTCCACGGTCACGTATTTGATATACCGTTTGTATTATTAACATTGGCCATATTGTTTGTAATGTTTACCGAAAAATTACGTACAGACGCAAAATTTTGCGTCTCTACAACCTTTTTCCTCGGCTTTATGTCTGCTGTTCACTATATGACCAACGCCTTTGACGGCCCTATATATATTCTATTAACACTTATCATCTTCTTTTTTATGTTTGGTATTTCAGTTAAATTCTTAATTAATACGGTAACTTTGATAGTTTCATTTATCTTTTTTTCCCTCCCTTTTTCCTGGTTTTTTAAACCTTTTGTATCAGGAATCGGAGTTAATTGCTCTCCTAAATTTTTGACTGATATTGGTAAAATCGGCCCCTTTTTATTTGAAACCGGCAACTGCCAGATTTCACCTTTTTATATGCTATTTGTCCTCTGGGGATTTTTCTGGATTTCATTTTTGATATTTATATTTGTAGTTTTTAAAAAAAATAAACAAAACAATCGACCTACCCACTACCAACTACCCACTACAACCTTATTTATTCTTATTCTCTTTCTGTTTGGAATATTTTTAACAATCATCCCTGAATTTTTTTACATCAAAGATATTTACCCCCAACATTTTCGTGCCAATACGATGTTCAAACTCGGTTATCAAGCTTTTAGTATGATGGGGATTGCATCAATTATTACCTTTTTTTTAATTAAGCACCAACATAATAATAAAAAGTTACCAATTACCAATTACCTATTAACAATCATATTTATTTTCTTTCTCTTTTTCCCCTCTATCTATCCATATTTTTCGGTTCCGTCTTATTATGGTCAGTTAAATCGTCCTGTGCAATTAGATGGACAAGTTTGGCTAAAAGATAATAATATAGAAGATAATGAAATTATTGATTATTTAAACAAAAACGAACGAGGACAACCTGTTATTTTAGAGGCGCAAGGTGATTCTTACACTGATTATGAAAGAATCTCTGCCTTTACAGGACTACCAACAGTCGCCGGCTGGTGGGTCCATGAGTGGCTATGGAGAGGTTCGTCAGATATCGTGGGAAAAAGAATACCAGAAATTCAAAAAATGTATGAAGATGACATATATGATGAATTTGAGGATACTTACACAGTATTGCCAGGTGATTATTTAATTAAGATTGCTGAAAGAATTAGGTTTAGTGACTGGAAAGATTTATATAAATTAAATAATAGTGTTATTAATAATCCAAGCTTAATATATCCGAATCAAATATTGACAATTTCTAAAAGTAAAAGAGTAAATAATAATAAATTAGAAGAACTTAAGAAGTTTATTAGTAAATACCAAATAAAATATGTGGTAATCGCAAGGTTAGAACGCCAAAAATACCCTAATTTGAATGAGGAAAAATGGGATAAAATCGGCAGATTAATCTTTAAGTCTTCTGATGGTTTTGGGGCTCTGTATCAAGTAAATCAATAAACGCAAAAGCCCGCCGTGGCGGGCTTGACAAACCAAATTTTTTTTGCTATCTTTGTCTCGAGCATT
>PEVZ01000031.1:4244-23020 GCA_002779665.1 Candidatus Roizmanbacteria bacterium CG06_land_8_20_14_3_00_34_14
TACGTCGTTGCCTTAATATACGAGCGGTAGTGATGCTCTTTTTCTTCGTCCGCCGTAGCTTTATGCGAAAGCGGATTAGCTTAAATTCACAGATGATAAAGTGTCACCGGTATTCTTAAATTCTTCTTCGCTAATTTCTTGAATTGATCTGCCACAAAAGCGATTAAATCATTCTTCTTCTGATATTTAGTTTTAAATATGGCTGACTTATTCATAACCCTTATGATAAAGAAAGTAATATTGTTTGTCAAGTCCTATAGCAAAATACTCTTCATTTATAAGACGTCTTATAGTATTTATATCACAGTTTATATTGTTGTATCAATACAATAAAAGTTATCCAGAGTCTGTGGATAACTTATTTTAATCATTGGTTATTACTAAGCTGTATAATATAATTGTCTAAAATTACCTTATCTATTATGAATTTTTCCGTCTTAACATATAACACACTATTTAATAAAGCTTTTTTACAACTGAAAACAATCATCGATAAGAACCATCCGGATATTCTTTGTCTCCAGGAAGTTGATATTTCACCGGATAATTTAAAAAATCTAAATAAATATGGCTACCAACTGGCAGATTATTCTGGTACGTTTATTAAATTTGGTAGAGCTTTTGGCGTAGCAACCTATTATAACCCACAAAAGTTTAAATTTATAAATTCAAATTCATTAAAGATTTCTTCTAATTTATCGGAGCTTTTTTATACTATTCCCCAGTTTATCCTTGGCATTAATAAACTCAAGACCGTTCTCCAAACTGATTTTATCAGTAAGGTGAATAATAAAAAAATCGTCATCTGTAATTCTCATCTGATTGTCATCGCGTCCAATAAGGTGAGGGTAAATCATATTGATGAAGCGTTAACTTCTCTAAATATCAGCAATAAAATACCACTTATTATCGTTGGAGACTTTAATTATCTACCTTATCAGAGAAAAAGATTAGATAATATTATGGCTAAATTTAATCTAAAAGAAGCCACAAAAAATATTATGCAGACAGTCGATTTTTCTTCTAATGGAAAAAAAGAAGACTTCTCCTTTTTGCAAGGATTTTTAATAAGAAGGATTAATCATTTTTTCGGAAATCAGATGAAAAATGATTATATTTACTATCGAGGTGTTAGACTATCTAAGACTGACAGGATCGAAGTCCGCTTCTCCGATCACTATCCTGTAATTTCAAACTTCAAAATTTAATTTTTGTCAATTTTATAAATAATTTTTTTATTTTATTTAGATAATTTTTTAATTTGACATCAATCATTTTTGTTTTAATTTCTTTAAAATATTGTCCGCCCATTTGAGCTTGATAACCTAATTTTTTATTTGTTATCTCGCCTAAAAGAATAGTATAGAAACTTGCTATTCCGTATTTTAAGAATATATTTACATAGCCGTCTTTTTTAACCCTTCTAAATGACCATTTTACTAATTTTTTTGGGATAATATGCAATTTTATTCCTGCATTTTGAATTCTTATACTCAAATCATGATCTTCACTAATAGTAGTTTTTTCATTGAATCCTTTCAATTTAATAAAAATGTTCCTTAAAATAACAAAATTATATCCTGGAGCCATTTGTTTATTGATTAACTTTAAAATTTCAAGACCGTAATTAGCTATCTGAGCCAAAATTAAATTAAAACTATCATTATCATCTGGTAACTGGTAAGTAGTCAAAAAAGGATATGAATACTTGTCTATATATTTTTTTAAATCAGAAAGATAATTCTTTTTTATTCTTGAGTCTGCATCTAAAAAAACTAGGTATTCACCTGTGCTATTTTTAGCACCTAAATTTCTCTGATAACATAAGTTTCTTTTCTGACTAATTACTGCTTTTATCAGATATTTATTTTTATATTTCATTGCTACATCTATTGTTCTATCTTCTGATTTTCCATCGACTATGATAATTTCAAAATTCTTTTCTTTCTGCTTAGTCAGGTCATCGAGTAAATTAGGTAGGTATTTTTCCTCATTTAAGGTAGGAATGATAACTGAAAAAAAAGGCTTCATATAGTATGTATTATAACATTTGGTAAAATTGGATATGAAAGTATCCGTCGTTATACCTGTCTATAATGAAGAAAAAAGAATTAAGGTCTGCCTTGATTCTTTGATGGCTCAGACGGAAAAACCTGATGAAATTATTGTTGTTGATAATAATTGTACTGATAAAACCATTAAGATTGTTAAAAGATATTCTGAAGTAATAGTCGTCGTAGAAAAAAAACAAGGTATGACACCTGCCAGAAATGCCGGATTGAATTATTCTAAAAATGAAATTATTATCAAATGTGATGCTGATAGTCTACTGCCTTTTAATTTTATTAAAAATATAAAAAATAATTTTAATCAAAACCCATCGATAATTGGAATATCTATGCCAATTATTTTTGGCGATTTGAAAATATTAGGTTCATCGACATTACCTTTTTATTTTTACACGTTTATTGCAAGATTAATAGTTGGATTTTATTTTTTTATTGGTCCAGGTTATGCTCTAAAAAGAACAGCTTGGGACAAAGTAAAAAATGAAATATGTCTTAATGATGAAAAGGTTCATGAAGATATTGACCTTAGTCTACATCTGAAAAAATATGGAAAAATATATCATGACCAAAAAACAATCGTTACCTCTTCTGCGCGAAGGATGATTAATAATCCGTTATCTTTTTTCGGAGAATATATCCATCGATTTTTTAAGATGTATTGGAGTCATCGCCATATTTATGAACGGACCATACTTTGAAGTTCTTCGAGTGTAGTCACTTCTCCCGATTTTTTATCATCGCGGAATCGTTCCAATCTTGGAAAACGCAAAGCCAAATCTGCCGTGTGAGTAGGTGATTTTGTGATCTCATCGGCTTTTATTTCGACAACTATTTTTGGCATAATCCAAACATCGCACTCTGCTTGCTTATCAACTAAATAATTTTTTGGCTTTTCCTTAATCCTTAGCTCATTACTCATCACCCATAACTTTTTCCACTCTTTGTCTGTCAATCCTGTCCCGATTTTAGCAACTGTCACAAATTTATCTTTTTTCTCATCTAAGACCCCGACCAAAAATGCTCCCATTCCAAAATCAGCCCTTTTTCCTTTTCCAAAATCATAACCCATCACTAAACAATCGATTGTATCGTTAATCCTTGAGGAATAACTTCTTTTATACTTGATCCAGTTCCATCCCCGGGCTCCAGGTTGATACACCCCGTCAATTTTTTTAGCGATCACTCCTTCTAATTTTTTTGAAATTGCACTTTCAAAAATTTCTTCTAACCTTTTTTCCTTATCTACCTCTTCTTGATTATCAACAACTATAATTTGCTTACTGATATCCTTATTTTTTATTGTCACTTTTTCAAGTGCGTTTCTTCTTTCAAAAAAAGGTTCCTTAATAAAATTTTTTCCATTCAAATATAAAAGTTCGAAAGCAAAAAGTTTTAATGGCACTTCAATTGCCTTTGCTCCAATATCATATTTTCGCTTTCTCTGCACTGTTTCTTGAAATGGAAGGAATTCCCCTGTCTTTGGATTATAACCGATCGCCTCCCCTTCGATTATTAATTCATCGGCTTTGACTTCCCTCTTTACCCCCTCAACAATGTCAGGATACATAAAAGTCACATCCTCAAGGCTTCGTGAAAACAATCTGACCTTTGGGAGGCTCTTTACAGGGTCTGACCCTCGTCGAGGGTCAGACCCTAGGTAATGCACCTGCAGTCTAAACCCATCAAATTTCGGCTCAACCAAACACTTTCCTATTTGCTTAATTATTTCTTTAGCCGATGACATTCGCTCTGCCTTCATCATAATAATTGGCGTAAACACTTCAGGGCCAATTTCCTTTAAACCATCGACTCCTTTTTCCTTGAGGATTTTTCCAATAAATCCTAAATCGGGACGTACGTGGTAGGCAGTTTCAATAACCGGTCGCAAACTTTTGTCTCCGGTAAGCATCCAAGAATATGCGTCCAACACTGTCATATCAGAAAATCCGAGACGGATAATGCCGGTCGGAAGGCGGACTAAATAGCGACCTGATAATGGGTCAAGTTGACGAATAAGCTGGGCTAACAAACTGGTTTTTATATCCTGGGAACCATTGCCGGTGGCAGTTGCTAATCGATAAAAGAAATCAAAAACGGTCAGAACTTCCATATCTTTTTCTTCGAAAGAGGTATATATTTTTTTGAAACTCTCAACAGTCGCTCCCAAATCGCCACTTTTTTTAAATTCTTTTTCAAAATAACTTCTGTCAATATTAAGGGCGGACATAGCCGATTTAATAATCGTTCGTTCGGCCATACCAAAATCAATTCCTTCATAAGCAGGCCCAACCCGCCCCTGAAGCAGATAAACAACCTTGGCAATTTCCTGAGAGTTTAGTTTATTAAAAAGCTCTGCAAGAATTCGAGTAATCTCAAGACGGGAGGAATTACCCTCAATTTTTTCAAAGTATCGTGATAATTCTGAAAAAAACATAAGGTAATTTTAGCTGGTCCCGCCACAGGCGGAAGAGAATTATTAATAATTCAGTAAAAGCGCGATGCTTAATTTTTTTCGACTTGGGAATCCCCCGAAGGGGGAAGGTTCCCACAGAGAAATAAAATTTAGTATCACGCTTTTAAATATTAAATCATACCATTACATATCGTGCCGACTTTGTACTTCCTATTTTCTTAATCAACCCTTTCTTTATCAAATCCTGCAAATCTCGAAGCACCGTGTCTTCCGAAACGTCAGGAAAAACATCACCAAAAGTCTGATTTTGGATATAACCAATTTCCTGGATATACTCAATCATCTTCATCTGACGTTCCGGCAAAAATATCTGCTGTCCGCCAAATTTTTCTTTTAACTTAACATCTTTTGATAATTTTAAAATTTTGGTCTTAACTTTTTCAAATTCTATCCCCGCTCCAGATGTAAAATACTCAAGCCACGAAGTCAGATCTCCCGCCGAAGCTTTTTGCAAATTCTGGTAATATGAGATGGCATCTTTATCATAATATTCTTCAAGTGAAAAAAACCGACGGATATCATACCCTCCTAAAAATAAAATTAAAGTAGCCAAAACCCGGGAAACCCTACCGTTACCATCTAAAAAAGGATGGATGCGGACTAATTCATGATGGGCAATCCCCGCCTTGAGTATTGGATGAAGCTTATCCTTATCATCACGACCTAACCAATAGACAAATTCGCGCATTAAAAATGGTACTTCAATTGGCACGGGTGGACGAAAAGTCACTTCCCCATTAGCAGAATTTTTAATTATCACTTGTTTTGTCCTATACTCACCTATCTGCTCATTGACTAAGATTTTATCGGTTAAAATACGATGAAGTTTTTTAATTATTTGCTCGGAAATTTTATCAATCTTTTTTTTAGCCTCTTCATCAATAAAATCAATCACTTTTCGATAATTAATTATTTCTTGGATATCACGAGGGCGACCAATAACATCTTTTCCTAATAAGACGTCTTTTGCATCATCCTTATGAAGATTATTTCCTTCAATATGAGTACCGTGATAGGCTGATCTGATCAACGCCTCTTCCTTAAATTGCTTTTCCCAGAGAGGTAAAAGTGGCGAATGCCTGATCACTTCCTCGGACGCTTCAATCTTGGAGATATTGTTTAAAATTTTATTTGTAATGACAAAAGTAGGATTGAACATGGAATAATTATATCACTAAATAAGTTGTAAATTAAAAGTTAGAGGTCAAAAATTACCTTTTTGACTTTTAAATTTCTGTTATAATTTTATAATGGTTTACGCATTTAATATTAATCCTACAAGTTTTCCCGCTGCTAAAATAGGCAAGGTCAGTGATATTATGAACATAGCCCTTCCTTTGGCAATGACCGGTGGAGGTTTAATTTTTTTGTTCATTCTGTTGAAGGCAGCTTTTGATATTTTGACTAATGGTGATAATCCCGATGCTTTAAAAAAAGCCTACGCCTCAATTACGACATCTGTCGTTGGTCTAATTATTGTTATTGCCAGTTTCCTCGCCATTCAATTGTTAGGAGTTATTTTAAAAACAGATATAATACCAAAATGAAACTTTTAGCAGATACTGATAAAGCCGTTCAAGAATTATTTGGAGGAATTACTCCGCCTGATTCTATGAATGTTGGTGGAGATAATCCTGTCCAAGGGCTTGGTAAACTGGTTGCATTTGGGATAAATATGTTTATTACAATCGCTGGAATATTTCTTATTATTTATCTGCTTTGGGGTGCTTTTGATTGGATTTCATCCGCCGGTGAAAAAGAAAAAATTACTAAAGCTCAAAATAAAATCACTAATGCTTTAATAGGAATTGTTTTAGTTTTTGTCGTCCTGACAGTATTTAATCTATTAGCCGGTAATCTGCTTGGGATTGTTAATCCAATCGACGGTGGCGGATTTGAAATAAAATTACCCACCCTTGGGCAATGAACAATTGAAGTCTATAGTTTATTTAATAAGAAATGGTAGAGCTGGATGTTGGGTGACCCCAGAAATGATAAAGGATTCTTTAGAATTGGAAAGTAAAAAACTACCTGCAATCTTATCAGGAATTTCACGTTTCAGTCGCGTGAGGGACGATATATGAGTAGACGTAATAGTCGAGGATGATTTAATTTCAATTAAATATAATTTCTGATTATCTTCAATCACAAGGTCAACTTCTAATCTATCTCTTGTATGCAAATAGTATAGCAATGAATCGTTAAGATGATGATATTCTCGTTTAAAAAAATCAATAACTATCATTGTTTCAAATAAAGCGCCATATTGTGGACTGGAGTCAAGAGTTTCTATATTTCTTATTCCCATAAGGTAAGCAGCAAGACCAGTATCAGTAAAATAGAGCTTTGGACGTTTAACCAAACGTTTTCCAAGGTTTTGAAAATATTGAGGTAGTAGAATTATTTGATAACTTGCAACTAATATAGAAAGCCAAGTTTTAGCGGTAGTAAAAGACACACCAATATCGCGAGCTAAAGAAGAGAGATCAAGAATCTGACCTGTACGGATTGCACATGATTTGAGAAACGCCTGAAATTGAAGTAAGTTACCAATATTTTTAAGGTCTCGAACGTCACGTTCAAGATAAGTCTTAATATATGAACTTGCCCAAGTATCATAAAAGATTGATTTATCAGTAAGAGGTTCAGGGTATCCTCCTGTAAAAATATATTTTGAAACAAGGTTTTTTTGTTGAAATAGTTGTGGTTGTGGCTGAGAAAATAAACTATGAATATCTAAAGAATGTTTTCCATTACCTTGACGCTCTGATAGAGAAAGCGGGAGAAGGGTCAATATGGCAGCACGACCTGCTAATGATTCTGTTACACCTTTCATAAGAGTAAAATTTTGAGATCCTGTAAGTAACCACTGTCCTGGAGTGCGATCATTATCAATTTTTTCTTTAATATAAGGTAGAAGTATAGGTGCATACTGAATTTCGTCGATAATAACAGGCTTATGAATATTGTCTAAAAAACCAATAGGATCTGCGATTGCACGTGATTGAACATCTGGATTTTCAAGATTAATATACTGATGAGTTGAACCAAATTCTCGACGAAGAAGTGTGGTCTTACCTGATTGACGAGGACCAGTCAGAACGATAGCGGCAAAAGCCTTAACTGTTTGATGAAGTTGATCCGTGATAGTTCGTGGATAAATCATATTTTTATATTAACCCTTTATTTTCACTTTGTCAAGTTGAAATTACCGGGTAAAAGTTTACTCTATCTTATAGATTTTACTTCCCTGAATAACATAAATAATTTCTTTATGAACCACAAAATCTGAAGCTGTTGACAGTATTTTAGAATTCACCTGTTCCTGATAGTTGCCGTTTTTCCCCATGATATAAATCGTTCCACGTTTTTTATCCCATCCATAAACTTTTTCTAAGTCTTTAGTGGTAAAAATTTTGTTTACATCAATATTATCATCTGGTAGATTAGTTTTAAAAGCATCCTGAAGACCAGAGGTAAATTTAAACATTATTGAATCACCCGCTATGTAAACCGAACCGTCGATTGAAAATGAATTTACCGAAGATAAATTAAATGATTGATCAGGCTGAAAATAAGAATTTTTGCCTCCAAACCCCAATTCTGCACTCATATACTTCCAAATCTCATTCTTTCCCTGATCCAATAAATAAATATTTCCATTAAAAACTACCAAATCAATAATCTTTCCCCACTCTTTATCATTCTCAATTACTTTTTTTGCTTTGCCATCAACCATCTGATAAACACCTGCACCTTCAACATAAAAATATTTTTTATCTTCAAACAAAGCAATTAACGAAGATTTTTTTATTTCAATAGATTGATCTTTGTCTAAAGATTTCTTGGTCAATGAAAACTCATATAATACTCCCCTACTTTTATCACTAACTAAAAGATTATCGTCGTTAAGATAAATTTTGTCTCCTTTTGCATTTTTATCATCGACTGTTAAATCAAAAAATTCTGAATATTTTTTCTCCTCCTTTTTTAGAATTTTGTTCTCACTATCAGAAATAATTTTATCTATCCCACTTAACTCATAACTCTTAACCCCTAACTCTTTCTTGATTTTATTCGCCTCATCTTTACTATCAGCAATCAAACTCAAGGCGCTCGACATATTCAAAAATGACACCTCCTCCGCCTGGCTTAATTTTTGACTGATTAACTCCTTCGTTAAATTAATTTTTTTCTGATTATTCTCACTTTTTCTTCGAATTACCCCTATCCCAACACTCCAAAAAAGTATTAATCCTAAAATAAAAACAGTTATAAATGTCAAAATTTTTTGTTGGCCAAATCTTATATAATAACTTTTTAGATTAAGGGCTGAACCTAATTTTTTTGGAACTTCAAAAAAATTATCTATTGGTTTTTCCTCTTCATCAATCTTCTTCAGTTGCAAAAATAATGCTGCCGTTCCGTGGTCATCTTTTGTAAGTAATTCCGGAGTAATCTCGTCAATAATTTTTGGAATCGGCCGATGATCAAATTTATTATTTAATCCTTCCTCTCCCCCAAGCAATCTTACAAAATTGCTAAAAGTAAAAACAAATACATCATCAATTTTGATAAATCCCGATGCGGTCTTATCGGAGTCAATAAGCAAAACTAATTTATTATTGCGACGGATATAAATCTTGCCTTGATTAATAGTTTTTAGATAAAAAATATCGCCTTTTAAATAACCGGCTGAAAAAGAAAATCCTGATGGAAGATTTTTTTCTTTAATAATATTTGAAATAAATATGTCAAACTGCTGTAAATTTTCAATTTTTAAAAGTCTGATTTTTTCTCGAATGTAGAATGTTAATTCTCGTCCAATGTCAGGAGTAATACCTGCCTCAATTTCAACTGTTAAAAATAAATTATTTTCATCAACAAAACCGGAAAAACCGTCCGGTTTTTCATTTCCTAAATAAAATCCTAATTCTTGCTTGAACATATTAAGATAAATTCAAAATAAACAATCTCCAATCCGCCAACAGGCGGACCAACTCCAATAAATACCAAAAGCCAATAATTGTTAATTGGTTAGTATTGGCGTTGGTCATTGGTTTATTAGTTATATTATAAATACTGCAAATAACACTATTATCAATATAACCAATGAGGCTGTCACTTGCAATGAAGTGACAAAAACAATCAGGCCGTTATGTTCATCTTGCAAAGTTTTATCCATTATTTTGACTTGTTTGGAAACTACTAAGGCATAAAGGTAATAAAAGATGGCAAAAAGCGAGATGATAACCTTAAAAGCAATATCTTTAAAATCCATGTTTTTTGCTTAATAATTTATTAATTATTTGAACTGCATCAGATGGATGAGGAACATCGAGAAATTCAATATTTTCTTCTGTTCCGGCTGTTTGAATAAAAATAGAACCAAAATCAAAAAATGATTCCAAATATCCACCGCTTTTTACGGTCGTGTCCTCAATTTTTCCTAATTGAGCATTGGTAATTTCTTTATATAAAATTGCATAAAAATCAATGTCAATCACCCGTTTGCTTGTTACTATCCCAACATTAAAATACCAATTTAAAATATTAAACCAAATATAACTACAGATAATAATAAAATAAAATAAGTTAATAATAAATATTTGTCCAAAGTTTAAAAAATTTGGAAGAAAAAAATTAAAAATAAAAAGAATGATAAAAAATAAAATTGAGCTTAAAAACCAACCAATTTGAGTAAAGGGATGACTTCGAAGTAGCAAATAAACTTTTTCACCTTCCTCTTGAGTATTAAATTTTGCCTGAGGATTAAGACTATAAGAATAAAATACCGAACCTTTTTTATTATTGTTTTCCATCCATTTATATTATATACTATCTATCGTCCTGGTTACTTGAGCGACTTGGTCCCACCCTTTTCCATCCCGAACAAGGTCGTGAAACGAGTCAGCGCCAATGATACTCACATCGAAAGATGAAGGGAAAGTAGGTCGTAGCCGGGACATTTTTTTTTAGGCCAAATTAGTGAACGAAGTGAACTTAGTTGGCCTAACCCGCCTTTTATCGCTCTTAGAGCCAAAGGCGAAAAGCAAGATATGGCGGGTCATTTAACTTCAAAACTAACTTGTTTAGGAATACCAAAAATGGTTTTATCTTTAATTTCTTCCCTCTTACAACTTTGTGTAATTTCCTTCAGATCAATATTTTTATCTTTAATTTTATCTTTGATCATGTTGTTATTGATTAGATCATCAATACTCAAGAATCCTAAATAATTTTCCGCCATATTAACATAATTAGACAAGCCACATTTCTTTTCTCCAATTGACTTCCCTATCTCCCAAATATAGAGACAGTCACCATTTAATAAATAGTTTGTTGTTTTGTTTTTTAACAAAACCTTTTTATTTTGAATAAATAAGTTTTCACAGACGATGGGACCTACGAGGTTAAATTTAATTGCATTGGTATTTGTTGAGACGCCCAATTTTGGCGCCTCAACATTCTGGGATTGTGCAATCGTAACTGTTTTTGGCTGATTAAATTTAAAAAAAAATGAAATGACAACAATGAAAATAGGAATGATTAAGACTATCTTTGAAACGTAAGAAAAGAAAGAGTGGATTGATTCATTGTCTGTAATATGGTTTTTCATTTTTTGACTATTTTTCGAATTTTTTCGCTACGCTCGGACTATTTGCAGTTAATCTTTTTATTGATATATCTGTTGCCTTATTGTTAGCTAAACGTAAATTATTATCTGATTTCAATAGATTTTCTTTAACTTTACTTAAATGATCTATTGTCTTGTCAATTTCATCTATTGCCTTAGCAAATTGATCTGATGCAAGACTATAATTTCGTGCAAATGCGTCTTTGAATTCATTTATATTATTTTCAAAATTTGTTATGTCAATATTTTGATTTTTTAAAAATTTAATTTGTTTTTGAAGTTGAAGCGATTTCAAACTGCCCTGTCGTAAAAAGCCAATTATCGTAATGAAATGTTGTGGCCTAATAGAATACATATTTAAATATTCATGAACTGTAACTATATCATCGTAATATTCGTTATCTTTTTCAAGCAAACTAACCAATACGGCAAATTCACAATCCTTTTCTTTTCTATCCTTGTCAAGCTCTTTAAAGAAGTCTTTATTTTTGTGTTTTGTAGCTGTTTTGTCTTCCTCATTCTTCATCTCAAACATAATTGATAATATTTCGTTACCATTTTCGTCAAGCTCGCGATAAATATAATCACCTTTTGAACCGGTCGCCGAAATAGTGTTATCTTTTCCAAACTTTGCATTAGGAAAAGCAATTGATCGGATTTTATTAAATTCATTTTCACAATGTAATTCTAAAGACTCGCCAAACATCTTAGTGCTCATTTTTGAACGCATTTCCTTAAAAGAAACTAATGCTTTCTCAGCCGATCGAACTTTTTCTTCCTCTATTTCTTTTTTATTTTTTATTTCACTAATTTCAGTATCCTTTGCGCTTAATTTTTGACGAAATTCTTCTTCGATCTTTTGCTTTTCCTCCATCGCCTTAAGCTTTACGTCGGATTCAATTTGTTTCGCAATCGTTTCCATTTTAGAATTTAAAGCAATGATTTCTTGGTCTTTTTTAGAGATATCAACTTTTGACTTACTGATAATCTCTTGTTCTTTCAACTGTAATTCAAGTTGACTTTCACGCTTCATAGCTTCTTTTTCCTTTTTCAGCTCTTCATTAAATTTATCCATCTTAATAGAATTCACAACATTACGAATTGTTGATTTATCAATATCAATCTCATGAATTGACTTCAGATCAATCAAGTCACCTTTATGGCCGTCCTCCTGTAGAACGAGAGTGTTTTCGTCTTGTATTGATATTTTAATAGTTTTCATAATTTATATTTTATTTCTTACCGCATAGGCAAAATTATAAAAATATTTCTGCCAAAGAGGGTCGCTTGATTTAAAAACATTATCACCGTAAAAATAATCACTAATTGCTTCATAAACTCTGGTTAACTCTCTCAATCTTAACTGATTTTTTTTATTGATTCACCCTCTACTGTTCGACTTTTATTTCCTGCCGATGGCCTAATATTAATCATCGAATCAAATTCAATAAAATTTTCTTTTTCTTCCGGATAAATGTTAACCCCCAAAGGTTTTTTTGCTCTGATCCATTTTTAATAAGAAGAGCTTCCTCATCAGCATGTAGCTCACCATCAACAACTATTATTTTTTTATCAATATCGATGACTACCTTAACCAAGTTTCCAAACATATTCTTTGCCATTTCGTCAATTTCCTTTAAAGTAATTTTTTTAGTAACTATTTTCATAAGAACATTATACAACTCAGAAAGGGGTATTTTTTTGGTAAAATATGAAAGCAATGGGGAGTGGTGTAACGGTAACACGCCTGCCTTTGGAGCAGCGCGACTCAAGGTCCGAATCCTTGCTCCCCAACAAAGAAATGGTAAAAAAATTTTAATTTGTTTATAATATGTTACTTTTTATTCAATCTTTCATTTTTTTAATCTTTATTACTGTTTTATTCATTTGCATCAGGTTAATACCTGGAATAAACTCTACATCATTGATAGCAACTAGCGAAGGTGTTGGTTGGCTTTATTCTGAAATAGGTCTTATATTTGGTGTTTTTGCTGCTTTTACAATCCAATCTCAGGCGAAAAAGTGGGACGATCTTATCAGCTCCATACGTAAAGAAGTAATAAATCTACATCGACTTTTTTGGCTTTCCAATCACCTACCATCAGATGTGGGAAAAAGACTACAACTCGGTATTCAGGAATATCTCGGTTTAGTAATGAATGAAGGATGGAAAAACATTGATACAGGCTATCGTTCTTCAACCTTAGAAAATTCTATTCACTTTTTACAAGAAGTCGTTTTTGATCTTCCTAAAACTTCTCCTGAATATTCTTCCACTGCAATCACGATAATTAAAGAAATCTTTGAAAGTCGAGAGGAAAGAATATTCCAAAGCTCAAAAAGAACATCGCTTCTTCTTAAGGCTACTATTTACACGGGAGCGATAATGATGATTATACTTTCATATTTTATTGGAGTAAGTAATTTTTGGATTGATTATATATTTACCGGAAGTATTGCTTTCCTTACAACTCTTATTATTATGGTAATTGAAGATCTTGAACATCCATATCGTCCAGGTCACTGGCACGTAACACAAGAGTCTTATCAAACATTACTCGGTGAGGTGTCAAAAAATAATTTATATAAAAAATAATTTAGATAAAACATATATTTATGATTGCAACTGCATTAATTTCTTTTAGAGAATTTTTAGAGGCCTTCTTGATAATAGGTGTTTTTCTGGGTATTTCAAGAAAACTTAATTTAAAAAAAGAGTCCGAAATTAGCCTGGCTTCAATAATTGGATTGTTAACTTCACTCCTGATGGCAACGGGTACTTATTTTTATGGTAATCAAGTTCGAGGTATTTTGACCGAAAAAAATACTGAACTGCTTGAGAGCTATTTAATGATATTTTCCGGAATATTTATTACTTACGTAATCTTTTCACTTCATGAAGTTATTAACAAAAGTCGCACCGGGACTTTGATCAAACTTAAACAAAAACTAAACAAAAAAGTCTTTGATTTTTCCTTATTTTCAATGATCGTTTTTTTGATTCTTAGGGAAGGATTTGAAATCGCATTGTTTACAGCCAGCACTTCTCTCTTTTCCGTCTTCATCCAAAATTTTATCGGCCTGATGTTAGGATTTTTTGTCGCCTCAATCCTTGGATTAATGACGTTTTTTGCCTATATTAAATTTTCTATCAGCAAAATATTCAGATTTACTGAATATATGATAATCGTTCTCGGGGCCGCCTTAATTCAAAACGGTATAACAGAATTATTAGAGCATAATTTTGATATTAATTTATCAAAGATATTGTCTATTCCTCTTAATTTTTTGCCACATAAAAGCACAGTTATTGGTCATATGTTAAAAAGTTTTTTGGGAATAAGTCGTGAATTCAGTTTTTCAAAATTGGCAATTATGGGAGTGTATTTTTTAATAGTATATTTATTGTTCCTGAAAAAGAAAAGGTCGCAAATAAATATAAATCCTAAATAATAATTACATTTGTTTTTCTATTACAACAGTTTTAATATTGACAAACTCTTTGAGTCCGTATGAAGACAGTTCCCGGCCATAACCTGAATTTTTAGAACCTCCAAAAGGCAAGCGAATATTTGAAGTCACTTTATTATTAATAAATACTGAGCCTGATTCTAACTCTTCTATAAATAATTGAGCTCTTTTTTTATTATTTGTCCAGACTGATGCTCCCAGTCCAAACTTCGTATCATTGGCAATTTTAATTGTCTCAGCATCATCTTCGACAATAAAGATTGTAGCCACCGGTCCGAAAGCCTCTTCAAAATAGAGTGGCATTTTTTTAGTCACATCGGCAATAATTGTTGGCGGGTAAAAATATCCTTTCTTAGCAATTCTCTTTCCTCCTGTAATTATTTTTGCTCCCATTTTCACCGAACTGTTAACCTGATCTTCAATTGTCTCTAAAATTTTTTTACCAGAAAGTGGTCCTATTTTATTTTCTATTTCCTTAAAATTTTTTGTTAATTCCCGGATAAACTCATTAGCTATTTTTTTTTGAATAATAAAACGTTTAGCGGAAATACAGACTTGACCGCTGACACTAAGTCTTGCCGAAGTGGCAACCAAGGAAGCCTTTTTAATATCGGCGTCGTCGAGAACTATAAATGGATCGCTCCCGCCTAATTCTAAAATTGATTTTTTAATCGAAGCTCCTGCAAGCGAAGCGACTGCCGATCCGGCTTTTTCACTTCCCGTAAGAGTTACTCCACGGACATAATTACTTTTGATCACTATCTCACTCATTGAGGAATCGATTAATAGATTCTGAAAAACCCCTTTGGGAAAACCTGCCTCAATAAATATTTTTTCAATCAATTGAGAAGTCTGGGGTACATTTGACGCAAGTTTAAGTAACATCGTATTGCCAACCATAAGAGCCGGAACAGCCGCCCGAAACACTTGCCAGAAAGGATAGTT
Organism: Candidatus Roizmanbacteria bacterium CG06_land_8_20_14_3_00_34_14; assembly: GCA_002779665.1. GTDB lineage: Bacteria > Patescibacteriota > Microgenomatia > UBA1406 > GWC2-37-13 > GWC2-37-13. The sequence continues at coordinate 19,840 of PEVZ01000031.1, forward strand.
CCACGGCATAATCGAAAATATAACCCCTAAAGGTTCAAAACGGATATAGGATTCTTCGGCTTCAGTTTTGATTATTTCTTTTTTTAAAATCGCCTCTGCACTACCGGCAAGAAATTCACACAAAGTTGCGCATTTCTCTACTTCAGCCGTGCTCTCTTCAATATTTTTTCCCATCTCCATTGTTATCATTTTGGCGAATTTTTGCTTATGGAGAAGTAATATTTTTCCGACTTTTTTCATCAAAACCTTTTTTTCTGAAAAAGGAACTTTCTTCCATTTTTTAAAAGCCTCATGACTCAAATTAATTTTATTTTCCAATTCATTTTCAGTCAAAATGGGGAATTCTCCAAAAATTTCTTCCGTCGCCGGATTTATTGAAAGTAATTTTTTCATATAATTTATGCTAAGCGGGACGCTTTACAAAATACAGGTTTTTTCCTTTAATTCCTTCACTAAAATTCTATAATCATCCGAATAATCAATTGGCACCTCAATCAAATGAACTCCTTTTTTATCAAAAACTTCTTTTAAATATTTTTCCAAATCTCCGCTTTTTTCAACCTGATAACCATTAGCTCCGTATGATTTGGCAAGGGCAACAAAATCAGGATTTCCAAAACTTAAGGCAAAATCATCTAAACCCATCGTCTTTTGTTTCCATTTAATCATCCCAAAAGCATTATCACGCAAAATAATAATTGTTAAGTCTAATTTTAATCTATTGGCCGTCTCTAATTCCTGAGAATTCATAAGAAAGCCCCCATCCCCACAAATGGCGATGACTTTTTTTTCCGGAAAAATAATTTTGGCGGCCATAGCTGATGGTAAACCTGCCCCCATCGAAGCTAGGGCATTATCTAAAAGTAAAGTATTTTGTTTTAAAGTATGATAATTTCTTGCAAACCAGATTTTATACATTCCATTGTCTAAAGTGACTATGTCTTCTTCGGCCATATTTTGTCTTATGACTTTAACAATTTGTTGCGGGGAATATGGAAAACGTTCTCTCTTTGTAATTGATTGAAAGTGAGCATTTAAATATTTCTGCATTTTATAAAAATAGGAAAAATCCCAGTCTGACTTTTTACTAATCAGATTGCCAATCTGTCGAATTGTGTTGGCAATATCTCCGACCACTTCATGCTGAGGAAAATAAATCTGATCAACAATAGCCGGAAAAAAATTAATATGGATCACTTCTCTTCTATCACTTTCATCCATTATAAACGGTGGTTTTTCAATCGTATCATGACCAACATTAATAATTAAATCTGATTTGTTTATTGCACAGTGAATATAATCATTTTCAGAAAGTGCCGCTGTCCCTAAATATTGAAGATGCTTTTCGGTGACCACTCCTTTCCCCATTTGAGTCGTAAAAAAAGGAATGCCTGTTTTTTCAATAAAATCAGTTAAAACTCGCGAAGTCCTTTTCCGATTGGCTCCGGCTCCGATTAAGACTAAAGGACGCTCTGCCTTCTCTATCATTTCAACCGCTTTTTTTATTGATTTTTCCTCAGCGACCGGACGTCGGGTATGATGGTTAATCATTGGAACTCCGGTGGCTATTTCCTCAGCGACGTCTTCTGGAAGTTCTAAATGGACAGCCCCGGGTCGCTCTAATTTTGCAACCCGAAATGCCTCTCTCACTATCATTGGGATCATCTCACCATTAATAATCTGCTTAGTTAACTTGGTGATTGGACGAAACATCTCAACAGTATTGATAATCTGGAAATTACCTTGTTTGCTTTTTTTTATCGGTTTTTGACCGGTAATAAATAAAGCTGGCATTCCCCCAAGTTGAGCATAAGCAGCGCTTGTCACTAAGTTAGTTGCACCTGGTCCCAAAGTGGACAAACAAACACCTGGAATTCCGGTTAATCTACCGATGGTGGCAGCAATAAAACCAGCCGCCTGTTCATGCCTGGTGACTACAAATTTAATTGAAGAATTTTTTATTGCCTGAAGCAGTTGTAAATTTTCCTCACCAGGAACGCCAAAAATATATTTAACCCCCTCACTCTCTAAACATTTTACCAATAACTGTGCGCTATTCATTTGGCTTATATCTTAATATCTTTTAATATTATTTACAATTAGAAAATTTATAAAAAAAATAAAATTTATTGACTACATTGTAACGCTATAACTTAGCACTCATTAATCTTCTTTTTGCCATTTTGATTCTTAAGGTTGAGGATATATTCCAATGAAATAAAAAGCGGAAAATACTTTTTTTAAATTTATCTTGAGCGGTAATAACTCCTCTTGGATTATCAACCAAATTTATTGAATATTTATCGGCCATATATTCTGTTGTCCACCTGATTAAATAGATAGAGACAATACTCAACAGTATTGCGTAGAGTGGTATAAAAAATAAATTAATTTTGTTTTTTTGAATTAGATAAATTCCTACACTCAAAATAATCATTTCTATAAAAAAAGATTGAAGATTATGCCATAAAACGCAGTGTCCGGCTTCATGGAGAATAACCCATTCAAGTTCATCTTTATTAAAAGACTTATAAAGACCAGTTGAAAGAATCATTTTCGGCCAAAAAGGTAATCCTGCCATCATCCCATACATTTTTTTGTCATGAAATAAAGTTACGTCAAACAAATTTAATCCAGTTTTCTTCTTGACAACATTTTTTATCCATTCATCCTTAATTGTACTTGTCTTTATCTTTGGTCCAACAAACAAACTTGAAAAACTAATGATTTGAAACCAATTAACAATGACAAGAAAAAGTATTATAAAAATGATTATGTTAATCATTTAAAATAAAATCAATAATTTTTTCCAACCCTCTACAGCCAAGACATTCTTTGCAACTTCATTACCGAGTCCAAGAATAATAATTACGCGATTATTTAAATTCATTTAAATTATTATATATATTTTTGTTCTTATAAATATCATATTTAAAACGTTACATTCTTTTCACGGCCGTTGCAAAGAATGTAAAATTATTTTTCAGTTCCTTTAATTTTTTGGGTTGGATTAAATTGAACATTTTGTGCCGTTACGTTACCATCGGTATTTTTTGAACCAAAAACAGATACGTTTTCCCAAACTTTTAGTTCAGATTTATTATCTGTTTGCACTTTGTTAATGACTGTTTTCGCGTTTATTAAAACTATTTTACTACTGTCATCTTGCAGTTTGACAGTG
>PEVZ01000036.1:0-3443 GCA_002779665.1 Candidatus Roizmanbacteria bacterium CG06_land_8_20_14_3_00_34_14
TTTGCCTTTTAGTTTGCCAATCATAAGACGAGTTTATAAAGTTTTTAAAGTCTATAAAGTTTATAAAGTAATCAACAAAAAAAATCATATTTTTACTTTAAGGACTTTACGACTTTATGACTTTACTGACAATATTAACTTAATTTCAGTTCCTTCTCAATATCCAATAACCTATTATACTTGGTAACGTTTTCAGAATGGACAGGAGGACCAAATTTGATAAAATCGGCTTGAAGAGCGACGCTAAAATCAGCGATAAAATCATCATTAGTCTCGGCGTGACCGGTGGCAATAATATAATTCAATTTTTTATTTTTTAATTTAATCACCTCATTAAAAAATTCGGTCACGGTGCCAATTTCTCCAAACTTCAGAACTGCCGTCGTAACCTGATTCAATAAGGCGGGATTTTCAGTAGCCAAATAAAAATCCGTCTTAATTTCTTCTAAAAATTTTTTATTAGTTTGCATATCATTTTTTTCTAAAGGGTCAATAATGACTAAAAGCAAATATTTTTTTATAATTTCGGTGATAAATTTGGTGTAATCTTCTCTTGATAGAGATTGATCCTTATCTTTGACAGTGTAGCGTTGATTAAAATAATTGCCTGCTTGAAAATTAATGCTGGCAAAAATATCCTGACCATAGTGAAGATTCATCAATTCGACTGAATGTTTTATGGCATCGATTGCATCAAGATTGGTAAAAAATTTCATTTTAAAAAGTTGACGCAAATTATGATAAAGATCAACGCTGATTTGGTACGACTGATTATAGGGAAAAGCCGATGATGGGAAAATCAAAAATTCCTTAAAATCCAAATCAGTCTGACCACCTTTCCCGCCGGTAAGAAGAGTAAAGAGGGGAGTTGGTAATTTTTTCAGCTCAACAGTTAAATGTGAAGTTTGGATAAACTTTTCGTTAAGATATTGATATGGTTGCTGGTTTGAAATAAGTGCCCCAGCGTTAGCAACTAATTTTGAAATAAGGCTGATGGTATTAACTCCGAGCCTGCCTTTATCTTTTGTCCCGTCGGCTTTTAGTAACCAATTATCGATGTCAGTTTGCTTGAGTGGAGATATGCCAACAAGCTTTGGACCAATTAAATCGTTGATGTATGAGACCGCCTTCTTTGAACCAAGACCATTATAACGACCTTTATCATTATCTCTAAGCTCGGTCACTGGACATTCTAAATCAGGATCAAGAGAGGAAACATTGGAAATCACAGAACGACCGTCCTCTAAAAAAAGCTTACCCTGAAGGGTCGGGTAGCCTAAGGAATTGATGATTTCATTGGCGATGATTTTTTTGATGACAGACATATTTTTATTATCCCACAATTAATATTAAATTATTTCCTGGATTTTTCTTGGAAGATTTTTTTTTCAACGTCAAAGACTACTTGGCGGGTTCTGTCAATGACATCAGGTGTGACGGAGAGACTGGTGATACCGGCTTTGACCATCCGCTCAGCAATTTCCGGATAATCGGACGGCGCCTGTCCACACATCGAGCAGGTAATTCCAAATTTTTGGCAGGTCTTGACGATATATTCAAGAACATTCAAAACAACCAGAGTCCGCTCGTCATAAACTCGGGAAACTTCCTCACTATCTCTGTCAACGCCAAGCAACATCATTGTCAGATCGTTTGTTCCAATTGAAACTCCATCGATACCTATTTTAATAAACTCTTCTAAGTTTAAAGCGCAGGAAGGTACTTCGACCATTATCCAAAGTTTAAAATCAGGATAGCTTAGCAATCCACTTTTTTCAACCATTTGTTTAATTTTTATCAGCTCCCAAGGAACGCGGACAAAAGGAATCATCAGATGAAGATTGCGGTAACCTTTCTCCCAAATCTTTTTAATCGCTGAAAGCTCCATCTCAAAGACATCAGGATTGGCAATGTATCGATAGGCGCCTCTAAATCCCAACATCGGATTTTCCTCGTGAGGTTCAAATTCCTTACCGCCTTTTAAATTACGGTACTCATTGGTTTTAAAATCGGTGGCTCGGTAAATAACCGGCCTTGGTGAGAAAGGGGTGACAAATTTCATCAGTTCACGTGATAGGCGATTGATGAATATCTCCTGTTTATGCTCCTTAATAAATTGTTTTGGATGAACACCAATTTCTGCAATAATAAATTCGGCCCGAAGTAATCCAATACCGTCAACGTTCATTTTAGCAACTCTTTGGACCTCATCAGGTTGGGCTAAATTAGTATAAATGTTGGTGGCTGTATGAAGTTTCTTTTGGGTGATTGGGGTAATTGGGGAGATTCGGGAAGATATGGTTTTGCCTTTGAAAATCTCTCCGCTTAAGCCATTGACGGTAATAACCATTCCTTCTTTTAAAATCTTAGTGGCGCCTTCGGCGCCAACAACAGCCGGAATGCCAAGTTCTCTTGAAACTATGGCCGCGTGCGATGTACGGCCACCTTTTTCGGTAACGATGGCAGTCGCCTTTTTCATCGCCGGGACGTAATCAGGGTTGGTTTGTGGAGCCACTAAAATATCTCCGGGCTTAATTTTCCCTATCTCTTTTGGAGATTTGATTATCTTAACAACTCCAACACCAATCCCAGGCGAGGCGGGTGAACCGGATAAAATTAGTAGAGACGCAAAATTTTGCGTCTGTACATCAGAATCAGTTTTATTATGCGTCGTTGTAATTGGTCTTGCTTGAATAATATAAACGCGGTTATCCTTGATAGCCCATTCAATATCTTGAGGAAAATAATAATGATTTTCTATATCACGGACAAGCATCGCAATTTTAAGAATTTCCTGATCGGATAATTTTAACTTTGAGCCTTCCCTTCCTAATTTAACTTCCTTATTTGAAATATTAGATTTGACGAATTTGACATCCTGCTTGCCAATTTGCTTTTTGGTAATGACAAGCGACCTTTTATCAACTTCGTAATGGTCAGGGGTGACGGTACCTTGAACAATGTACTCACCTAAGCCTAAAATTGCTTCAATGACAATTCTGTTTTTATCATTGGTGACCGGGTCGATGGAAAAAGAAACTCCTGATTTATCCGACTCAATCATCCGCTGGACAACGACGGCCAGTCCGACTTTACTATGATCAAACTTCTGCTCGTGACGATAGTAAATCGCCCGTTGAGTAAAAAGTGATGCATAACATTCCTTAACTTTTTTAAGTAAATAGGCCTCACCTTTAACATTAAGATAAGTATCCTGCTGACCGGCAAAAGAGGCGGTCGGCAGATCCTCGGCTGTGGCTGAAGAGCGGATAGCTACGAGAGGTGAACGATAGAGAGATTTGATTCTTGATAACCCTGTCTTTAAAAAACTACCGTTATTTTTGAAATATTTATTTTCCTTAATTTCTAAATTTTCATAAAAAGTAACAATTTGTTTAGAAAGATTTTTCGGTAATTCTGAGGCAATGATGATTTCCCCAATA
>PEVZ01000036.1:3488-5802 GCA_002779665.1 Candidatus Roizmanbacteria bacterium CG06_land_8_20_14_3_00_34_14
TTTTCGAGAAGGGACATTATCTTATTTTGAATGCCGGCTTGTTTGACAAAATCGAAGTAAGCTTGGGCGGTGATAATAAAACCATAAGGAATCGGTAGGGAGGCGTTGACCATCTCGCCCAAATTTGCGCCCTTGCCACCGACTAAACCGACGTCGCCTTTCCCGACCTCTTCAAACCAGACAATTGGTTTTTTTATAGACATAAATTCATGATAGCATAAATTTGAGAGGTCAATAGTAGAAGGTAAATTATGGTGTGATAAATCACACCACTACGAATTTTAATAGCGATGCATTTTTGTGCAATAAATTGCACCACTACAATATTTTGTATTATGATTGAACTGTAGTGGAACGATTCATCGTTCCATAATATTCATTATGTTTTTATGACAATCCCAGGAGGTTATAAAAATGTCCGTCTAAAACATTACGATTATCATACAGGTTGGTTTTTTGTCACCAACCAAACAGATCTTGGAAGAAATTATTTTACTGGAAATTTATATAAATTAGTCAAAGATGAATTAATAAAATTAGTTGAGAAAACAGAAGGAGTTGGTTTAGACTACTTCCAAATAATGCCAAATCATATTCATATAATCTTGGAATTTGATCAAACTGAAATTCCACTTTCAGAATTCTGGAGAAGATTTAAAGCAATAACAACTCTTATGGCAAAAAGGAGTGGATTTACTGCAAAAACATTATGGCAGAAAAATTATTTTGAGCACGTGATTAGAAATGAGATAGCTTTAGAGAAAATTAGAGAATATGTTAGAAACAATCCTTATATTAAAGATTTTCCGTTTAAGGAAGTTTATGGAGAGAACAAAATTGATATAAAAAGGTAAATTATGGTGCGATGAATCGCACCACTACTAAAAATATGTTTTAACTGTAGTGGAACGATTCATCGTTCCAAAAATAATTCATCAATAGTAAATTATGGCACAACAAATAAATTTCCATTTGACAAATGGTTTTTTAATTTGATAATATTTCTCATCCTTTTATGATCAAAAAATATATTTATTTTTTTGGTGGAGGACGCGCCGAGGGAAACGAAAGCATGAAGAATTTGCTAGGCGGTAAGGGAGCAAACCTCGCTGAAATGGCAGGTCGTAAAGATCTGCAACTGCCTGTCCCTCCTGGATTTACAATCTCAACTGAAGTCTGCACATATTTTTACTCCAATAGAAATTCTTATCCAAAGGGTCTGCGCAAAGACACAGAAAAATCAATCAAAAAAATTGAAGGATTGATGGAGAGAAAATTCGGTGATATTAACAATCCTTTACTGGTATCCGTCCGAAGTGGGGCAAGAAGGTCAATGCCCGGAATGATGGAGACGATTTTGAACGTCGGTTTGACGACAAAAACTATTCCGGGTCTGATAAAACAATCAGGAAATGAACGCTTTGCTTATGATTCATATAGAAGACTCATCACCATGTATTCTGACGTTGTTATGGAAAAAGCCGGAGGTATTGAGCCGGAAGAAAATTCGGGAATACGTAAACAGTTGGAGAAGATAATGGATAAAATAAAGGAAAACAGAGGTGTCACAAATGATACGGATTTAAATACCGAAGATTTAAAAAAACTATGCGTTCTTTTCAAAAAAAAGGTGAAAGAAGTTTTGAAAAAAGATTTTCCCGATGATCCTTATGAACAACTTTGGGGTGCAATCGGAGCCGTTTTTTCTTCTTGGAATGGAAAAAGAGCTGTTTCCTATCGAAAAATTGAGAATATCCCGCAAGATTGGGGAACGGCCGTCAACGTCCAGTCGATGGTCTTTGGAAATATGGGAACTGACAGTGCAACTGGTGTTGCTTTTACCAGAAATCCAGGCAATGGTGACAATAAATTTTATGGAGAATATTTGATTAATGCTCAAGGTGAGGACGTAGTTGCAGGTATTCGAACTCCGGCACCCGTGAATGAAGATTCAAAAAACGATCACAATAAAAATTTAATGAGTTTGGAAAAAGGAATGCCGGAACTTTATCAAGAACTTTTTAGTTATCAAAAAAGATTGGAGAAGCACTATCATGACATGCAGGATATAGAATTCACAATTGAAAAAGGCAAACTTTTTATGCTTCAGTGCCGAATTGGAAAAAGGAATGGACCGGCAGCAATAAAGATGGCGGTTGATATGGTTGAGAAAGGGTTAATTAATGCAAAGACTGCCGTTATGCGCGTCACTCCCGCACAGCTCGACGAACTTTTGCATCCAATTATCGACCCTAAAGAAGAGACGAAGATCAAACCGGTTGCCCATGGTCTTCCCGCAGGTCCTGGTGGAGCC
>PEVZ01000026.1:0-179 GCA_002779665.1 Candidatus Roizmanbacteria bacterium CG06_land_8_20_14_3_00_34_14
TGAATTTCTCCATCAATTTTTCTGGGGCGACCGGTTAGACGATCGGCTTCAGCCTGGCTGATAAAAACCGTCGGTCGGAAAAACCTGAAGCAATCTTTGCCAAAACTATTTTTAACCCCCAAGTCAGCTAATTTCTGGCGGCTTTATCTGTCATGAAAACCGGCTTTTTTGTTAACTCC
>PEVZ01000026.1:197-3100 GCA_002779665.1 Candidatus Roizmanbacteria bacterium CG06_land_8_20_14_3_00_34_14
GAATTACTGTCATTGTTTCAAAAAAACCAGCCGGAATTTTTAAATAACTTTTATTTATCCGGCGGAACGGCGCTGTCCCTGCTTTTGGGCCACCGGGAATCGGAGGATTTGGATTGGTTTAACCAACAAGGTTTTGATCCGATTAGGCTTCAGCCAAAACTGGAAATGATTGGCAGATTATCCCGGGTCGAGCTGGATGGGAAGTTAAAACAAAAATTTAGTTTATTTTGCTAATGCCGACGGCCAGCCAATGCCGCGGCTGCACCAAGAAGCCAGTTGGGAAGAAATTAAACAGCAGTTGGTGGAAAAAGTTAAGGCGATTAAGTTTTAACCTTGAATTGAGTCTTGACTTCATCCAAACTTAATGATAATATTTTTTGAGTACAGTCAAATATATGCAAACCTTAATTGAAACTTATCAGCGCCTATTGGCAGAAATCAGGCCGTCCTACCGGCGGCGGTTCTATGACGAGTTTACCCTGGACAGCCGTTTAACGGGAATCGTCGGTGCCAGAGGCGTTGGTAAAACCACCTTTTTAATCAATTACCTGCGGGAGCATTACAGTGGTTCCGATCAGGCGCTTTATTTCTCGGCTGATAATCTTTATTTTTTCGAACACACGCTTTTGGAAACGGCGGACCGGCTGGTTAAAGAGTTTGACACTAAACTGTTATGTATCGACGAAATTCACCGCTATAAAAACTGGAATCAGGAACTGAAAAATATCTACGATTCTTACCCCAAGCTGGCAGTAATCTTTTCCGGCAGTTCCAGCCTCGATTTAATCAAAGGCAGATACGATCTTTCCCGCCGGGCCAACTTAAAAACCATGCACGGATTTTCTTTCCGGGAATTTTTGGAGATTAAAACAACCGCAAAATATCCGGCCTTAACCCTAAAAGAGATCCTTGCCAATCATCAGGAATATGCCCAAAAATTAATGAAAACCCCCAAATTATTGGGCTATCTTAAGGAGTATTTCAAAACCGGCTATTACCCGACTTTTTTGGAACTGGCTGGCGACCAGGCTTATCAAAACAGTTTGCGGGGGATTATCGACAAAATTATTTTTGAAGACATTAGCAGTTTATATTCCTTGAAAACTTCTAATCTGGCCGCCTTGAAGAAAATTGTTTATTTTTTTGCCACCGTCCAGCCCGGCAGCGTTAACATTAACCGTCTGGCCAACAGTTTAAAAAAAGACCACACCACGATTGCCGAGTATGTCCAAATTCTTAAAGATGCCGGCCTACTGCGGTTTCTGCTTAAAAACAAACAGGGACATGCTTTGGTGCGGAATGCGGAAAAGATCTATTTGGATAATTCTAACTTGCTTTATGCTGTAAATGCGGAGATAGGCAAAGAGCCGCTGACGGGAGCGGTACGGGAGCTGTTTGTGCTGGGCAATTTGCAAAACGCCGGTTATCACGCGTTTTATTCGGAGGTGGGCGACATTGAATGCAATGGTTCTGTATTGGAAATCGGCGGCAAAAATAAAGACTTTTCCCAGTTGAAAAACACGGCCTTGGGATATCTGGTCAAAGACGACATTTTAATCGGCGGGCCAAAAACCATACCGCTTTATTTGTTCGGATTTTTATCCTGATAAGAAAATTTTCCCAAAAATTGCTTCCCCCGGGAAAAAAGTCTGGAATGGAAAAAAGAGGTTAATGCTTGACAAGCCGTTTCTTAAATAGTAGTATATTACTACCAATATAGAAACAATTATATGAATCGTAAAAACCTTAATTTTCTTTCCCCGCTGGATTTTTTTACCAAGGAAACATTGCGGCAAATGGAGCCGGATGAAGACGCGCTGGATTTTAATATTAAGTCGTGGATAAAATCCGGAAAAATAATTTCTTTGAAAAAAGGAATGTATCTGTTGCGCGAACGCTGGGAAAAACAAACAAACAAACAGGGTTTCCTGGAGTATCTCGCCAATAAAATTTATCAACCCTCATACTTATCCGGAGAATATGTCATGGCTAAATACGGGCTTTTAACCGAAGCGGTTTACGGCCTCAGCAGCGTGACTACGGCTAAAACCAAGGCTTGGCGTAATCAATTAGGGGTTTTTAGTTATTATTCAATTGCCCCGGAACTTTATCGTGATTATGAGGTGATTAAGTTTTATTCGGCGCCGGTTTTAATAGCCTCGAAACCAAAGGCAATTTTTGACTTTCTTTACTTTCGATTTTTAAGAAATAGTCCGGTTAATATTCTGGAAGCCAGGGAATTGCGGATTAACTGGGAGGGGGTTAGTAAAAAAGAATTGGTGAAGATTGAAGAATATGCCGGTATTTCCAAAAGCGAGAAAACCCGGCAATTAATTAAACTGATAAAATCCGAATACTATGCTTAACGATGTTTTAAAAACAATAATCGCGGAACAAAGACAACAAAATGTTCCCAAACAAGTGATTATTAATTCCCTGCGGGAATATATTCAATACGTGATTTTGAGTGAAATTTATAACAGCCGGGATTTCAAGAAAATGATTTTTAAAGGCGGTTCCTGCATGAGGATAGGCTATGATTTGCCCCGCCTGTCAGAGGACTTGGATTTTGATTATTTGCCAAAGTCGCTGGTTAAGAAGCCATTAACCAGTTTGGCCGAATATCTTCTCGGGCAGATTAAAAATAAGCAATTTAACCTGATAGAAACAAAAATTCAGTCAGATAACCGGCTTTATTTAAAATTTCCCATTTTATACGGTTTGGGGTTAAACCAAAAACCGGAAATAGACAAACTTTACGTTAAAATTGAGGCGGAAGACGAAATTTTGCCTTACGCGGGGATTATTTTTAAGCCGGTGGCTAAATTCGGTTTTAATTTTCTCGCCCGGACTTATGATTTGCCGACGCTGATGGCGGGTAAAATTCACGCTTTTTTAAACAG
>PEVZ01000026.1:3109-5745 GCA_002779665.1 Candidatus Roizmanbacteria bacterium CG06_land_8_20_14_3_00_34_14
TAAGGGGAAAAAACAAGAAATCAACATAAAGGGGCGCGACTTTTATGATTTATGGTGGTTTTTTGACAAAAAGGTAACGCCTAACTGGAAAACTTTAAAAAAAACCACAGAAGTTAAAGATGAAAAATCGTTAAAACGATTATTGAGTGAAAGGATAAAAAAAGTGGTTACTCCCGGAAAACTGTCTTTTGATTTACAGAACTTTATTAGCGATCAGGAATTTGTGTTTGATTTTGCCAAAAACTATTGGAAGATAATCAACCGGTATTTATAAAAAAATTGCTTCCCCCGGGAAAAATGGCTGGAATGAATGAGTATTGACAATATAACTTTGGTTGAACTAAAATAATAGCATGATTTATAGGCGGGAACTGCTGGATCAAATTTGGCCGCTTTTAGACACGGCCCAGGCGATCGTGGTCACCGGCATGCGCCGCTGCGGCAAAACGTTTTTACTCCGGGATATTTATGCTAAAATCGAATCAGGCAATAAACTGTTTCTTGATCTGGAAAATCCACTGCTGCAGCGTTTATTCGAAGAGGAAAATTACGAAACTATCAGGACTAATTTTGCCGGCCAGGGGCTGGATTTAACCCGGCAGGCCTGGATTTTTTTAGACGAGGTCCAATTGGTAAAAAACCTGCCCTCGGTGGTTAAATACTTATCCGATCATTATCAATTTAAGTTTTTTTTGAGCGGGTCGGCCAGTTTTTATTTAAAAAACCTGTTTTCCGAGTCATTGTCCGGCCGGAAGTTCATTTTCGAATTGTTTCCGCTCTCGTTTGCGGAGTTTTTAATCTTTAAAAATTCGCCTCTGGTTTTGCCAAAACCAGCCGAATTAACCACGGTAATGTTCGAAACAATTAAACCCTTATGGCGGGAATACCTGGAGTTTGGCGGTTTTCCCGGCGTGGTCCTGGCCAATAATAAACCGGAAAAAGAACGGCTATTGAGCGAGGTTTTTACCGCTTATTTCCAGCACGAGGTAGAACAGTTGGCCGATTTTCGCAAAACCGGCTTGGTGCGCGACCTGATTTTACTGCTGGCGGAAAACGCGGGAAACCTGGTCAATGTCGAGAGGCTGGCGGGAGAATTAAAAGTTTCCCGGCTGACGGTTGAGGCGTGGCTGGCGTTTTTGGAAAAGACTTATTTGATTTCCTTAGTTGAGCCCTACAGTAAAAAACTGCGGGTGGCGATCAGAAAAGCCAAAAAGGTTTATTTTGTCGATTGGGGCCTGGCCCGGCAGATTGCCGGAATTTCTCCCGGTCAAAGACTGGAGAACTGTGTTTTTCACCTGCTGCGGCTCAAGGGCAAGGTGAATTATTTTAGGAAAAAATCCGGGGCGGAGATAGATTTTATTCTGGATAAAAAACTGGCGGTGGAGGTTAAAAGAACCGGCGTGGGCAGTGATTTAAACAAGGCCGGCAGTTTGGCCCGGGAACTGGGCTTAAAACAGTCGCTGGTGGCCACAGAAAACCTGACACGAGCCAAGGGTTTTTACCCGGTGTTTATTTTATAGCCCCAAAAAAAATTGCTTCCCCCGGGAAAAAAGTCTAGAACCCTTCAAAACTAATCCTAATTTTACCGTTAAAAACCGCCGCCAACCGTTGCAGGAACGAAAGAGAGGGGGTGGTTTGAGCGGTTTCCAGCCGGGAAATAACCGATTGCTGGGTTTTTAATTTTCCCGCCAGTTGTTTTTGAGAAAATTTATACTTGGCCCGAGCTAAAATTACCGCCCGGGCGATTTCATACTCTAGCCGGTTTTTTTCTAAAGCCTTTTGGAAACCCGGTTTTTTCAGCAATTGTTTTTTATGAGAATCCCAATCCATATATTAATAATATATCACAATTTTGTGATATAAACAAGAGACTATTTGTTTTGCCATTCTTTCAGTCTTTTCAAGGTAAGGCGCAGGTCCTGCTTCGGAGTTTTTTGAGATTTTTTAACAAAACCGTGGAGCATTAAGAATGTTTGGCCGGCTACGGCCAGATAGAAAAACCTTAAGGAGTTTTTGCCTAAAATTCTTAATTCCCATAAAGGCGTACCGGTGACTTTTTTGGCATGAGGTTGGCCGAGGCGGATGCCGAATTCCGCTAACAGTTCAAAAGAGTTGTGGATTTTAGATTGAGCGTCTTCAGGCAGGCTTTCGATGAAATCATAAACCGGGATTTGACCGGAAGGAGAGGAATAGTATTGGATTTTCCAACGGCCCATTTTATTTATTCTAACAGAAATTTTTCCAAAAATTGCTTCCCCCGGGAAAAATGTCTAGAATGAAGGGATATGGAAAAAACCAAAGCAGAAAGATTGCTTGAGTTTCTGCGCCAAAAAGAAAAAGAGATTCCTGACGAATTTAACTTACAGGAATTTTTTAAGTTAGCCAAAACGGTTAAGATTGAAGACAAGGATATATTTGTTGACAAGTTTGCCAGGGCGTTAGTGCTAATGACTTTTGGTGTTGAGCATGAAAATTTAAACTTTGCCAAAGATAAGTTTTATGATAGGGTTGGCCGTTTTTGTCGTCAAGGAATAAAGGTGGCCGTAATTATTAACAAACACCATGAGAAATAACTTATTTAACACCAGCGGAACATCCATGAGCAGTTTTTTTGATTGGTTTGAAATGGGTGAAAA
>PEVZ01000026.1:5808-6959 GCA_002779665.1 Candidatus Roizmanbacteria bacterium CG06_land_8_20_14_3_00_34_14
TTTTAATTCAGCAAATTTTGCTTAAAAACATGTTATTAAAGGCAGCCCAATTAAAAGACAAAAAATTTGTTATCGATGGTTTTAAATTGTCAACTCAAAACAAACCGGAAGCAAAGGAATTTGTGGTTACCGCAGCGACAATAATAGAGGTTGGTTATTATGATTTGATTCAAGAGTTTTTATCAAAATTAACTTTAAAAGAATTAACAGATTTGCAACAATCAATTAAGCAATAAATATGGCAGCAAGTCCGGGCACTCCAGAAAATCAATCCGCAGAAATGAACTTAAACCGCGCCGAGAATATGGGCGGAAGAATAGCTGCCGTTGCTGAAGCAATTAAGGTTACGAGCGAATTGCGAGCGAGCAAGGTTCAAACAAATAGAGAGTTAGAAGATTTTGAACAAGGTATTTTTGGGGATAGAAAAAAACTTTGGGACGAAAAATCAGAAATAAGCAAGACAGTAAATCAGGTAATAAAGCAGTCGCTGGCCAAAGATGAAGAACATATGGGGCAGGATGAAATTACCGGGGATCAGGCCGAAAACATTAGGCTGGGAATTGAAACATTTTGTCGTAATTTAAACAGCGGAGACTTCAGGCTGGTAAATCAGCAGAGGGATGAAGTGTTGCGGTTGATTGAGCGATCAACCGCAGCCGGAGCAAGCCGGGCCAATGAAATCTTAGACGCCGCCATGGAATTAATTGATTCCAAATGGCGCTTTGCCCAAGACCGGGAATTGATGGGGCGTTTGGAAGGGTTGGCTCAAGATAAAATAACCCAACCAATAGAAAATAATCTTAATAACGTCAAAGAAGCCACTAAAGAAACGAGAAAGCGCGATGAAAAAAATGACCGGGCCGATGTTAAAGGAAATGAAAGGCACACGCGCGAGATTTGGTTTACCACAGAATGGAAAAGCGTTAAAAGTAAAAACCCCGGTGAATATGATAAGGAAACTGCCAGCACAGAATTTATCCGGGAAGAAATTGAAGCTGATGGAGGGGTTGCTACTCAAACCCAAAAGTTTGGAGATAGCCATAAATTTGGTGACGGCAGCGAGGAGATGCTGGAATGGCGCTTTTTTAAGCACCAAGCCCTAGATGCTGCAGTTAAGCAGAATAAAATTCCGGAATTTATTCAAACAAGCC
>PEVZ01000018.1:0-18334 GCA_002779665.1 Candidatus Roizmanbacteria bacterium CG06_land_8_20_14_3_00_34_14
CAAGACTCCTTCTTGTTTTTTTATTTTTTTCCGTTATAATAAGGAAGGCTTGTTAATTATTTATTATTAATTTATTTTATAATCATATGGCAGACGGAGTATTTTCGAGGTCAAAACCTCATTTAAATATTGGTACAATTGGTCACGTTGATCATGGAAAGACAACTTTAACTTCAGCAATTCACTATTATTTATCAAAAACAGGTAAAGCAAAGTTCTTAAAATATGAAGATATTGATAAAGCTCCAGAGGAAAAAGCCAGAGGAGTGACGATTAATCTTCACCATTCAGAATACGAGACAGACAAAAGGCACTATGCTCACATTGATGCACCAGGACACGCTGATTATATTAAGAATATGATTACCGGTGCCGCTCAGATGGATGGAGCAATCTTAGTTGTTTCAGCTCAAGATGGCCCAATGCCTCAAACAAGAGAACATATTTTGCTTGCAAGTCAAGTAAATGTTCCGGCTATCATAGTTTTCTTAAACAAATGTGATATGGTCGATGATAAGGAGATATTGGATTTAATCGAAATGGAAGTAAGGGATTTGTTAACTAAATATAAATTTCCAGGAGACAAAATTCCTGTTATTAGAGGCTCTGCCATAAAAGCATTAGCTGATGATCCAGAAGGATTAAAAGCGATTGAACTTCTAATGAAGACAGTCGATGAATATATCCCAGATCCGGTGAGACCTGTTGATAAACCTTTCCTTATGCCGATTGAGGATGTCTTTACAATCTCAGGAAGAGGTACAGTCGTCACAGGTAGAGTTGAAAGAGGTATTGCCAAAGTAAATGAAGAAATGGAAATAGTCGGAATTAAAGATATAAGGAAGACCGTCATTACCGGTGTCGAAATGTTCAAAAAGACACTTGATGAGGCAAGAGCCGGAGATAACGTCGGTTTGTTACTTCGAGGAATAGAAAAGGAGGATGTGGTTCGTGGACAAGTAATTGCCAAACCAGGTTCAATCAAACCTCATACAGAATTTGATGCCGAACTTTATATTCTAACTAAAGACGAAGGTGGACGACACACACCATTCTTTAAAGGATATAGACCACAATTTTATTTCAAAACCACAGATATTACCGGAGAAGTAGAATTGCCAGCCGGTGTTGAAATGGTTATGCCGGGAGACAATGTCAAAATCAAAGGAAAATTAATCTATCCAGTCGCCATGGAAGAAGGTCTGAAATTTGCAGTCCGAGAAGGTGGACACACAGTT
The DNA here is from genome assembly GCA_002779665.1 of Candidatus Roizmanbacteria bacterium CG06_land_8_20_14_3_00_34_14. GTDB lineage: Bacteria > Patescibacteriota > Microgenomatia > UBA1406 > GWC2-37-13 > GWC2-37-13. The sequence goes on from PEVZ01000018.1 coordinate 1,239, forward strand.
GGAGCTGGAGTAGTTACTAAAATCATTAAATAATTATAAACGTAATTAACGTAGGGAACAAAAATTTTTGTTCCCTACAATTTTCCGCACCTTAATATGCCGAAAGGAAGAATCAGAATTAGGCTTAAGTCGTATGATCATCGTCTGATTGATGAAACGTGTCAAAAAATAGTTGATACCACAATTAGAACTGGCGCCAACGTAGTTGGACCAATTCCATTACCTACAAGAAATGAAATTTTTGTAGTGGATAAAGCCTCTTTTATTGATAAAAATGCTCGAGAACACTTTGGTTTAAAAACTCACAAGAGAATGATCGATATTATGAATCCTACAAACCAAACAATTGATTCTTTGATGCATCTTGAGCTTCCTGCCGGTGTTGAAGTAGAAGTAAAAATGTAACCGAATCAGACTCGGTCAATAAATTCTGCTTGAAGATTTTGAATTATTATTATATAATACAATTTACATGTTAAATATCCTTTTGGGAAGTCAAACTTCCCTTTGGTTCGGGAACGAAGGATTTTTTTTTGACACTATATATTATGGTAGCATTTCTTTTAGGGAAAAAATCGATTTCATCCCAACAATTTGATAAAAGCGGAGACAGAATCCCTACCACCTTCATAGATACAACTTCATGTCATTTAGTAAGCGTCGCGACTCCTGAAAAAAGAGGCTATTTTTCGCTTAAACTTGGGTTTTGTCAAGCTAAAAATATTAAAAAACCTGTTAAAGGTGAATTAGAAAAGGCGGGGATAAAGACCCCGCTTCGTTTTTTAAGGGAATTCAGACTTGAGGACTATAAAGAAAAAACTGTTTTAATTAAAGAAGGAGAGAAGGATGGTATTCAAATCGGAGAAACCAAAGTTTTTTTTGGCGACGTTATTAATCCGACTCTTTTTTTAAAAAGTGGTGATTTGATTACTGTCACCGGGACATCAAAAGGAAAAGGATTTCAGGGAGGAGTTAAACGTCATGGTTTTAAAGGTAGATCACATACTCACGGAGCCTCGAGAGATGAAAGAGCCCCGGGATCAATTGGAATGACAACAACCCCAGGCAGGGTTTTTAAAGGAAAAAGAATGGCCGGTCGGATGGGAAATGATAGAGTAACGATTAAGAATCTTGAAGTCATTGAAGTTAAAGAAAATGGAATATTGATTAAAGGTTTAGTTGCTGGTGCAAAGGGTGGATTATTGGAGGTTAGGGGTTAAGTGTTAGGAGTTAGGTGGTAAATAATATGGTTATAACAAAAAAAACAGAAAAAAAATCTAAATTATCATTGTCAATCTATGGTATTGATGGAAAAGAGCAAAAAACGATTGAACTTCCAAAAGAAGTATTCGCTGTTACTCCAAATAAAAGTCTAATAACACAGGCAATAAGAGTTTATTTAGTTAATCAAAGACAAGGTAATGTAAAAGTAAAAACACGAAGTGAAGTAATCGGATCAACAAGAAAAATTTATCGACAAAAAGGAACTGGAAAGGCAAGGCATGGAGCTATAAAAGCCCCAATTTTTGTTGGAGGAGGAGTAGCTCACGGTCCAAAACAAAAAGATTATAATTTGAAATTCAACAAAAAAGAGAAAAAAATAGCATTGTATGGTGCCCTTTCAACAAAGTTAAAGGAAAATAAAATATTTGGACTTGAAGAAAAAGCATTGACGATGAAACCGAAAACTAAAACAGTCTCAAATTTTTTAAGTGAATTAAAATTAATAGGGAAAAACAACCTTATGATCTTAAAAAAATTGGAGACGAATAATTTAGTTTTAGCAATGAGAAATATTCCAAATATCTCTTTTGTTGATGTAAATTCTTTAAATCCTTATTTAGTATTAAAAAGTAGTAGTCTGATTTTTGTAGAAAATGCCTTAGAAGTTTTTAAAATTAAAAAATGATAATAAATAAAATTTTAATTAAACCAATTCTTACTGAAAAAGCTACAAACTTGGTTCAAAGTAAAGTCTATATGTTTGAAGTTGATTTAAAAGCAAATAAGAATCAAGTAAAAAATGCGTTAGAGACTCTTTATAAAGTAAAAACCGGCGAAGTTAAAATGATGATTAGAAAGGGTAAGGAAAAAAAAGTAGGCAAAAAAGGATTACTAAAAAAAACATCGAACCGAAAAATTGCTTTTATTAAATTAAAGGAAGGTAAAATTGATTTATTTCCACAAAAATAATTATGAATAAAAGATTATTATCAAAAAAAGTTAAACCGGTAAAAAATTTACTGACAATTTTAAAAAAAAGATCCGGTCGGGACAATAGTGGTCAGATATCAGTACGCCATCAAGGAGGAAGACAAAAAAGATTTTATCGAGTAATTGATTTTAAACGAGATAAAAGAGACGTTGAAGCTGAAGTAATCAGGATCGAAAGAGACCCAAACAGAAATGTTTTTATTGCCTTAGTTAAATATAAGGACAATGAAATGAGATATATCCTTTGTCCAAATAAATTGGAAATAGGCGATAAAATTAATGCCAGTGAAAATACAGAAATTAAAATTGGAAATGCTTTAGCCTTAAAAAATATTCCAATCGGAACTTTAGTTCATAATGTTGAGCTATACATTGGAAAAGGCGGGCAGATGATACGAAGTGCCGGAACTGCCGCAGAAGTTATAGCGAAGGAAGATAAATATGTACATCTTAAGTTGCCTTCAGGAGCGGTGCAAAGATTTTTTAAAGATTGTTTTGCAACAGTCGGACAGCTTGGAAACATAGAATTTAAAGATGAAATAATTGGCAGTGCCGGACGAAAAAGATTAATGGGTATTAGGCCTACTGTTCGCGGAACAGCTCAAAATCCAAGAAGTCACCCACACGGTGGAGGAGAAGGAAGGTCGGGCGAAGGAATGCATCCAAAAACTCCTTGGGGTAAGTCAGCTCGAGGAACAAGGACAAGAAATAAAAACAAATGGAGTAAATCATTAGTTATAAAAAGACGTAGAAAATAATTATGGAAGCTAAAGCGTATTTTATTAATCTCAGGGTTTCACCTAAAAAAGCCCGTTTTTATTTACCGGCAATAAAAAAAATGAAGCCGGCTGAAAGTTTGGAATTTCTTATGTATGAAAGTACAGACGCAGCAGTTATCCTTTATAAAGCCATTAAGTCAGCAATTAGCAGCGCAAAGCAGATATTGAAAGTAGAAGATAATCTGTTAAACTTTAAACTTCTAAGCGTTGAACAAGGACAAAAATTAAAAAGATATAGACCAGGATCAAGAGGTAATGCCAAGCCAATTAATCGGAGAATGAGCCACATTAAGATAATTTTAGAAGCTATTAAGACACCGGTTAAACCAGTCAAGTCGGTTAAATCGGTCAAGTCAGTTAAATCGGTTAAACCAGTCAAGTCGGTTAAATCGGTTGAATCGGTTGAATCAGTCAAGTCAGTTGAATCAGTTAAATCGGTTAAACCAGTCAAGTCGGTTAAATCGGAGAAGAAAGTTAAAAAATTATTTAATAAATAAATGGGACAAAAAGTTCATCCAAGAGGTTTGAGACTTGGAATAATATATAATTGGAATTCAAGATGGTTCTTTTCTAATAAAAGAACCTTTAAGGATTCTTTGATATCTGACTTAAAAATAAGAAAAGTGTTAATGAATAAATTGGCTTTTTCTTCAGTGACTCAGATTGATATAGAGCGAGCAATCAATAGAATTACCTTAATAATTCATGCAGTTAAAGTTGGAATGATAATTGGTCGGGGTGGAAAAGGGTTAGAAGAAATAAAACAGTTTGTCCTCGATAATTTGAGAAAAGGGGAAAAAGTAAAAGAATTAAAGATTGATATTAAAATTGAACCGGTTAAACAACCATTTCTTAATTCCTATTACGTAGCTCAATTAGTTGCCGAAAAATTAGTAAAAAATTTTCCACATCGTTCCACTGTTCATAATGCTATGAACAAGGTGATGGAGGCGGGTGCAAAAGGAGTTAAGATTCAACTTGGAGGAAGAGTTGGTGGAGCTGAAATATCAAGACGAGAAAAATATTTTCTTGGATCAGTTCCAACATCAACAATTAGAGAAGATGTTGATTTAGCCAGGTACCCAGCTTTAACAAGATCAGGATACGTAGGAGTTAAAGTGTGGATTTGTAAAAAATAATATGTTATCCCCAAAAAGACAAAAATATCGAAAACAATTCAGAGGGACATTTCGTAAAATTGCCGTTAAAGGTGACAGGTTAAACTTTGGCTTTTATGGTTTGAAGGCAATGAAAAGTGCTTGGATAAAAGATAGGGAAATTGAGTCGGCAAGAGTTATTTTTGCAAGAGGCACAAGAAAAAGCGGTAAGTATTGGTTTAGAATTTTTCCTGATAAGCCATTTACTAAAAAGCCTCCAGAAGTGACAATGGGTTCCGGAAAAGGAGACGTAGCATATTTTGTTGCCAGTGTCACACCGGGAAGAATATTATTTGAATTAGATGGATTATCAAAAGAAGAATCAATGGATGTGTTAAATAGTGTTGCGTCAAAATTATCTGTTAAAACAAAAATTGTAAGTAAGGAAATATAATATGAGAAAAAATACAAAATTGTACAATGAAAAATCAAGCAAGGAACTTGAGAAAGAGGCGACTGGAATCAGGGAAGAAATAGCAAAGATGAAGTTGTCTTTTAAAAGTAATCCTCCTAAAGATACAAATATATTAACCAAAAAAAGAAAACAATTAGCAGTTTTATTAACAGTATTGTCAGGAAAAAAACAAGTATGAAAAAAATATTGACAGGAAAAGTAGTTTCAGCAAAGATGGATAAGACAGTCGTCGTTATGGTCGAAAGAAAATTTAGACATCCTGTTTATCATAAAGTTATAATTCGACATAAAAAATATAAGGCTCACAATGACAAATTAACATTAGTCGAAAATGATACGGTTAGAATAGAGGAAACAAAGCCAATATCAAAAGATAAACATTTTAAAGTTATTGAAAAATTGAAAATATAATATGTTGCAATTAAGGTCGATGATAAATGTGGCAGATAATTCCGGAGCCAAAATAGTGTCAATGATCGGTATGGCCAAAAAAGGTAATCGAAAATTTGCTTATTTAGGTGAAGTAATAAATATTACTGTTAAATCAGCTCAGCCGTTTGGGCTTGTAAAACAAGGTGAGGTTTGCCCGGCAGTTATTGTCAGAACTAAAAAAGAAGTAAGAAGAAAAGATGGGAGTTATATAAGTTTTGATGATAATGCTTGTGTATTATTAGCTTCTAAAGAAGTTAAGGATCCTAAAGGGTCAAGAATATTTGGACCAATAGGGAAGGAAGTTAAGGAAAATGGATTTTCAAAAATTGCAAGTTTAGCTGAGGAAATTTACTAATATGAAACTCAAAAAAGGCGATAAAGTAAAAATTACAGTCGGAAAAGACAAGGGGAAAACCGGTGTAATTGAAAAAGTGTACAAAAATTCTAATAAAGCGATGATGACCAATATAAATCTTTATAAGAGACACGTCAAAAAAAATGAAAAGATGCCCCAGGGAGGGATAGTCGAGATTCCACGGGCAATGGATGTTTCAAAAATGAATCTTATTTGTCCAAAGTGTGCAAAAGTAACAAGAGTTGGATATAAAATAGATCAAGGTAAAAAGATTAGAATTTGCAAAAAATGCGATAGTAAGATATAAATATGACTTTTAAAGATTTTTACAATCAGGAAGTAGCCCCTAAATTAACAAAAGAATTTGGTGTTAAAAATGTAATGGCTGTGCCAAAAATAATTAAAATAGCCATCAATGTTGGAGCAGGAGAAGCTGTCACAAACAAAAATGTAATTGAAAAAATTCAAGAACAGATATCAACAATTGCAGGTCAGAAAACAGTAATCACTAAGGCAAGAACATCCGTTTCCGCTTTTAAGATCCGAATGGGATTGCCGATTGGTGTCAAAGTAACCCTTAGAGGAAAAAGGATGTATCATTTTTTAGAAAAATTGATTAGAATAGTGATTCCTCGATTAAAAGATTTTAGAGGAATTCCTGAAAGTAATATTGATCAGAATGGAAATCTTAATATTGGTTTCCCGGAACAAATAATATTTCCTGAAATAGATTTTGATAAAATTGATAAAATAAGAGGTTTGCAGGTAACAGTAGTTACAAATGCTAAAAATAAAGAAAAAGGAAAAAAATTATTTGAAATGTTAGGAATTCCATTTATGAAATAATTATGGCAAAAAAATCGAGTGTTGTTAAATTTTTAAAAAAACAAAAATTTAAAGTAAGATTTCACAATCGATGTTCTATTTGTGGAAGAGCTCGAGGCTATATGAGAAGATTTGGTTTATGCAGGATTTGTTTTAGAGAGAAAGCATTACAGGGAGATATTCCCGGAGTTAAAAAAATTTCACTATGAGTAGATCAAGCAAAAAAGGACCGTATATAGATGATCGATTGATGAAGAAGGTCATAAAACAGAAAGAGACAAATGATAATACGGCTATTAAGACTTGGTCTCGAGCTTGTCAGATTCCACCTGATTTTGTCGGTCACAAATTTGCAATTCACAATGGTAGAAAATTTATAGAAGTTTCCATCACTGAGAATATGGTTGGACACAGGTTGGGGGAATTTTCAATTACAAGAACATTCCGAAGTCATGGTAAAGTTACAAAAAAAGTTGTAGAAGCAACATAAAAATATGGAAAACTCAATTATTGATTTGGTTATCAGAATTAAAAATGGTTATATGGCAAAAAAGCCTGTCATACTATCACCACATTCAAAGTATAAAGAAGCGGTTTTGGAAAAATTAAAGAAATTAAAGTTTATTGAAGAATATAAGGTCGAAGGAGATATTAAAAAAAACATAACAATTAATCTTAAATACGAAGAGGGAGTACCGGCAATAACTGATATTAAGGTTTTTTCAAAGCCAGGTATGAGACTGTATGTTTCTTATAAAAATTTAAAACCAGTTTTAAGTGGATTTGGTTATTCAGTACTTTCGACTTCAAAAGGAATTATGACAGATCGGGAAGCGAAAAAAGCGAAGATGGGTGGAGAATTATTATTTAGTTTTTGGTAATTCTATGTCTAAAATAGGAGAAAAAGTCATTACAATTTCAAATGCAGTTAATGTAACAATTGCTGATAATAAAATTATCATAAAAGGTCCTTTAGGCGAAATATCTCTCGATGTGCCTAAAGAATTAGCTTTAAATCGAAAAGAGAATCAACTGATTATTGAAAGAAAGAATAATGATAAAAAAGTCAGATCACTGCATGGTCTATACAGACAACTTATAAGCAACGCAATTGTTGGAGTAGAAAAAGCATGGGAGAAAAAATTGGAAGTCGTCGGTACAGGTTATACGGTAAAATTGCAAGGTGAGGATTTAGTTTTTAAGATTGGATACTCCCATCTTGTAACTTTTAAAAAACAACCTGGAATAAAATATTTAGTCGAAGGAAATACTAAGGTGACTGTATCAGGTTATGATAAGCAGTTGGTAGGACAAGTAGCCTATCAAATAAAAATGATTAGAAAACCGGATGTGTATAAAGGAAAAGGAATTAGATATTTAGGAGAAAAGTTAAGAATTAAACCGGGCAAAAAAGCCAAAGCAGCTGAAGCTGCATAAAATAAAAAATATGGCAAACATAAATTTAGATAGAAAGTTAAGAAGAAAAAGAAGAATTAGTTCTAATATACATGGGACAAACGATCGACCAAGAATATCAGTATTTCGTTCCAGTAAATACATCTATGCTCAGGCGGTTGATGACGTAGCAAGAAAAACAATTTTATCTTTCTCTATTTCAGATTTAAAAAAAGAAGTTAAATTTAAAAAAGGCAAAAAAGTGGAAGACTCAAAATTGATAGGAATAGGCTTGGCTAAAAAGTTAATTGGAAAAAAAATATTGTCAGGAGTTTTTGATCGAGGAAGTTACTCTTATAGCGGAAGAGTTAAAGCATTAGCTGATGGTTTGAGAGAAGGCGGATTAAAAATTTAATTTTTAAAAAAAATGTTTAATAAATATAGACAAGAAGATAAGGAATTTCAAGAAAAAGTAGTTAAGATAAGAAGAGTTTCTAAAAAAACGACAGGTGGTAATTATGTGACTTTTTCAGCTTTAGTTGTTGTTGGTGATCGTAAAGGTAAAGTAGGAATTGGATTAGGACGATCTCTTGAGGTTCCCCCAGCAATTCAAAAGGCAATTAGTTACGCAAAAAAACATATGATAGCTGTTCCGATGAGAAATAAAACCATACCTCATGAAGTAAGGGTAAAATTTAAGGCTGCTTTAATATTATTAAAACCAGCTCCTGAGGGAACCGGACTAAAAGTCGGTAGTGTAGCCCGTGTTATCCTTGATTTAGCAGGTGTTGAAAATGCATCTGGTAAAATAATTGGCTCAAGAAATCAAATAGTTAATACTTATGCAATAATGAAAGCATTAAGTATGTTAAAAACAAAATTTTAATTATAATATGATTAATTTTTTATCAAATTTGCCACAAGTTAATCTTAAAAAGAAAAAAAGATTAGGTAGAGGTTTGGGAAGTGGAAAAGGATCAAAATCAGGTCGAGGTACAACCAGACATCAAAAAGCTCGAGAAAGTATTCCTCTTCATTTTGAAGGCGGACAAGGTAGAATTGTTAAAAAATTTCCTCTCCTTCGGGGAAAAGGTAAAAACAATTCCATAAAGAAAAAGGCTTTTGTAATCAATTTAGAAACCCTTAATAATTTAAAAGATAACGCAATTGTTAATACGGCACTATTGATTAAAGAGAATATAATCACTAACGGAAATGAGAGTCTACCCGTTAAAATATTAGCTAACGGTCAGTTGAAAAAAAAGTTGATTATAAAACTGTCCGTCTCTAAAAAAGTTAAGGAAGCTGTCGAAAAACTCGGCGGTCAGGTTGAAGTGAAAAAATGATTAAAAAAATAATTGAAAAAATCAATATTCTTCTCAAGGATCCTGAATTGAAAAGAAAGTTATTATTTACTTTATTTATTTTTTTAGCTTTTAGATTTTTTGCATTTTTGCCGGTACCTTCTATAAATTTAGTAAAACTTAGAGCCTTATTTTCACAGAATCAATTTCTTTCTTTACTTGATATATTTTCAGGAGGAACATTGATAAATTTTTCAGTGATGGCTTTAGGTTTAAATCCATATATCAATGCTTCAATCGTTTTACAAATGTTGACGATGATGGTTCCTCATCTTGAAAGTTTATCTAAAGAAGGAGAGTATGGGAGGGCAAAAATAAATCAATATACAAGAATGTTGACAGTGCCGTTAACAATCGTTCAAGCGATTGGTATATTTATGCTACTTAAAAATCAAAAAGTAATAGGTGTTTTAAGTCCTCTTGAGTTTTTTTCGTTTATTGTAACTATGGTTGCCGGTACTTTTATCTTGGTTTGGTTTGGGGAATTGATTTCTGAATTTGGTCTTGGAAATGGGATATCTCTATTAATCTTTGTAGGAATTGTTGGTCGAATGCACGTTCTTTTGGGAAGGACAGCGATCGTATTTAATCAGGAAATAATTTTCAATATTATTATTTTTTTAGCCCTATCTCTGTTTGTTATTAGTGCAATCGTTTTTGTTAATGAGGCAACCAGGAGAATTCCTGTGTTATATGCAAAAAGAATTAAAGGTAATCGAATGTACCAAGGTGCGACTAATTTCTTACCGTTAAAACTTAATCAGGCAGGTGTAATCCCGATTATATTTGCAGTCTCATTTGTTCTTTTTCCACAATTAATTGGCAATTTTTTAAAGTATGTAAAAAATCCGGCTCTTGCCAATATTGGCACCTTTCTTTCAACAGTTTTTTCTCCAACCGGTTTTTTCTATAATTTTTTCTATTTTTTTCTTGTGGTTGGTTTTACTTTTTTTTATACAATTATCGTGTTTAATCCACAAAAAATTTCAGAAGAAATTCAAAAACAAGGTGGCTTTATTCCTGGGATTCGTCCGGGAGTTGCTACAAAAGAATATTTACAAAGAATTTTATATAAGATAACCACGGTTGGAGCTTTGTTCTTGGGCCTTATTGCCATTATGCCTGTATTAGTTTCAAAAATAACAGGTATGACAAATTTAGTCATCGGTGGCACTGGTATTTTGATCGTTGTATCTGTTATACTCGAGACTTTTAAATCAGTCGAATCCCAACTGGTAATGAGGAATTATGATAGGTTTGTAAAATAGTTATTAAAGTTTATAAAGTTATAAAGTTTGTAAAGTTAAAAATTAAATAAAATAATATGGCTAAAAAAGGCTCAAGAATAGATTTAGGTTTGGTTTGTGAGGTATGTAAATCAGTTAATTACGTGGTTGAAAAAAATAAAGTTAACACAACCAGCGCTTTGAAATTAAATAAATTTTGTAAAAAATGTCGTAAACATACATCTCATAAAGAGACAAAAAAGTTAGACTAATATAAATATTATATGAAGCTTGTTCTAATTGGTATTCAAGGTTCTGGCAAATCAACTCAGGGTAATCTGTTATCAAAACAATTGAAGGTCCCATACCTTTCAACAGGACATATTTTCAGGGAAATTGCCAAAGAAAAGACACAATTAGGTCGCTATATAAAGGAAACAGTCAATGCTGGACTTCTTGTGCCAGATATCAAGACAATTGAAATTGTTAATTCTTATCTTTCCCGTCCTGAATATAAAAAAGGCTACATCTTAGATGGGTTTCCAAGAACTTTAGACCAAGTAAAAGAATTCCAAAATAATGTGGATAAAGTTATTTATTTAGACATTTCTCAAAAAGAAGCGATTTGGAGATTATTTCATCGGAACGACGGCACAAGAAGCGACGAAACACTGCCTGCTTTGAAAAAAAGAATTGCCTTATTTTACAAATATACGGAGCCGGTAATAGAATATTATAGAAAAGAAAAGAAATTAGTTGATATTGATGGAACGAAGAAGATAGAAGATGTAAACGGAGAGATACTCAAAGGATTAGGTAAACAATTGATAAAAAATCACGTGACTGACTGGAAGAAAAAACAAAAAACGATTATTGCGATTGTAGGATTGCCTGGAAGCGGAAAGACTGACGCAGCTGCTTATTTAAATATGAATAAAGGATTGCCGGTTATCTCTTTCGGGAAAACAGTAATAGATAAAGTTAATCAAAAAAAATTACCTCATAGTGAAAAGGCCCATAAAGAAGTGAGAGAACAATTGAGGGTAAAATATGGAAAAGAGGCTATGGCGGTTTTGAATATTGATAAAATTAAAAAAGCCTTAGAAAAAAATTTAATTATAGTAGTCGAAGGAATGCGTTCTTGGGAAGAATTTATCTATTTAAAAAAAATTTTACCGGAAGTTAAAATAGTCATCGTTTCAATTTATTCAGAAAAACCTCTTCGATATAAAAGGATTTCAAAAAGAAATGATATGTCCGAGCATTATGGAGAAGAAAGGGATATTAATGAGATTGTTGGAATCAATGCAGGTCCAACCATTGCCTATGCAGACCATATTATTAAAAATAATTATTCAAAAGAAGAATTTAATGACAAATTAGAATTAACATATAGGACAATTTATTTTTCATAAATGATTAATTTAAAATCTGATCAAGAAATTGAGGTAATGGCGGAAAGTGGTAGGAGATTGAGGGCGGTTGTTAAAGATTTAACACCATTAATTAAGGCAGGAATAACCACTCTTGAGATAGATAAAAAAGCCGAAGAATTGATTAAAAAACAAGGTGGCGAATCATCATTCAAAACTGTTCCGGGGTACCTTTTCAGTACTTGTTTGACGGTCAACGAACAAATAGTCCACACAAAACCCTGTAAAAGAGTTTTAAAAAACGGAGATGTTTTAACCTTAGATATTGGAATGTTGTATAAAGGTTGGCACACTGATTACGCAATTACTAGAGTGGTTGGAGGAGAAAGTAAGGATGAAAAAATTAATAAATTTTTGAAAATAGGAGAAAACACGCTTTATTTAGCAATTAAAGAAGCCAAGATAGGTAACAGGCTTGGCCAGATATCAGCCGTGATTGAACGAGAGATAAAAGGGAACGGATACTTTGTAATTAAGGAATTGACAGGTCATGGAATTGGAAGGCAGTTACATGAAGATCCATACGTATTTGGTTTTATAGAAAGACCGATTAGTAAATCATTGTTAATTAAAAAAGGTTTAGTGATAGCAATTGAAATTATTTATGCGATGGGAACAGAAAATATGATTTATGAAGCAGATAACTGGTCAATCGCAACTAAAGATCGAAGCATTTCAGCCTGCTTTGAGCACACGGTAGCCGTCACGGACCGTGGTCCAATAATTTTGACATGAATATATAATTATTTTATGTTAAAATATAGACTTTATGAAGGATGACGTAATCGTGGTTGAGGGAGAGATAGTCGAAAACCTGCCCAACACCTTATTTAAGACAAAACTTTTAAATTCGGAAAAAGTGATCTTGTGTTATTTATCAGGGAAAATGAGGAAGAATTATATTAAAATTCTTCCAGGAGATAAGGTAAAAATAGAAATGACTCATTACGATTTGAATAAAGGTAGAATTGTTTATCGAAAATAATATGAAAATTCATTCATCAGTTAAAAAAATTTGCCCAAAGTGTAAAATAGTTAAAAGAAAAGGGAATTTATATGTTGTTTGTACAAACGTTAAGCACAAACAAAAACAGGGTTGAAAGTCCATAAAGTTAGAAAGTGTGTAAAGTCTTTAAAGTAAAATACTTTAAGAACTTTATAAGCTTTATAAACTTTACAAACTAATTTATGGCGAGAATGCTTGGAGTAACATTACCGGATGAAAAAAGAATTGATTACGCATTGACCACTTTATATGGGATAGGTTGGACTAATGTTAAAAGTATTTTAGAAAAAACAGGCGTAAATGCAAATAAAAAAGTAAAAGAGGTGACTGAAGAAGAGTTTAAAAAAATTCTTGAAATAATTGAAACAAATTATAAAGTTGAAGGTTATCTGAGAGAGGCTATCAATGAAAATATTAAAAGATTAAGAGAAATTGGAAGCTATAGAGGCATGAGACATGTCCGTGGTTTACCTGTTGATGGTCAAAGAACAAAATCAAATGCAAGAACAAAAAGAGGCAAAAGAAAGACAGTCGGTGCTTTGAAAAAAGAAATGTGGGCAAAACTTGAACAAAATAAAACAGCTGAAGCAGTTAAAACCAAAGCCACTAAATAAAATATGATAAAAAAACAAGCAAAAAGAAGCGTTATTAAAGGTAAGATATACATTACTTCTACTTTTAATAACACTTTAGTTACAATCACTGACGAAAAAGGTAATCCGATTGTTGTTGGGTCAACCGGGATGCATGGGTTTTCCGGTACAAGGAAATCGACACCATATGCGGCTACGGTAACGACGGAAAGTGCGATAAAAAAAGCCGAAGAAAAATTTGATTTTCAAGTTGCAGACATTTTAGTTAAAGGAATTGGTCCGGGTAGAGAGGCGTCACTGCGAGCTGTTAAGGCGTCAAAGATTGATATTAATCGAATTATAGATATTACACCGGTTCCTCACAATGGAGTGAGACCACCAAAAATTAGAAGGGTATAAAACTATGAGATACTTAGGTCCAAAAAATAGAATATCAAGGAGAGAAGGAGTCGATTTAGAGTTAAAAACAGTCGGTTCTAAATCTCATGCTCGACTTCTGAAGAAACTAAATGTCCCACCAGGGCAACACGGTCTTAGAAAAAGAAAAAAAGTATCAGAAAGAGGGACTCAGCTTCGTGAGAAACAAAAATTAAGATATATGTTTGGAATTACCGAAACACAATTGAAAAATTATTTTAAAAACGCAAGTCTAAAGAAAGGTAATACCGCCTCCTATTTATCTTACTCATTGGAAAGCCGACTTGATAATATTGTTTTTCATTTAGGTTTTGCTCCAACACGGGCTGCGGCCCGTCAATTAATTACACACGGACATATTTCTATTAACAAAAAAAAGCTCTCAATTCCTTCTTATAAAGTTAGAGTAGGTGATGAAATAAGTTTTGTTAATGAAAAAACGACAAAAATCCCTTATATTGAAAGTTGTCTTGAAAATAAGGACATTATTTTGCCTGTATGGTTAGAAAAAAAATCTATTATTGGTAAACTGATAAGCGAACCAACTCAAGAAGTAATTGAAAAATTAATTAACTTGAGATTAATTATTGAATATTATTCGAGATAAATGCGGTTATAGAGATTATAAATTTTATAAATATATCTATGTTTAGTCCAATTTTTTTCACCCAGAAAACTGAAGAGGGTAATTATGGAAAGTTTGTTATTGAGCCATTGCCACAAGGTTTTGGGCAAAGTATGGGTCATGCATTAAGAAGAACTTTATTATCTTCTTTGAAGGGCGCAGGGGTGACGAATATTAAGTTTGAAGGAGCAAGCCATCTTTTTTCGACAATTGCCGGAGTGAAAGAATCGGTTTTGGAGATTATGTTTAATTTGAAACAGCTTAAATTTGCGGTTAAAGACGGAGGGCCATATAAAATTACTTTTGAAGGAAAAGGAGCTAAGAAAATATATGCTAAGGATTTAGAAGGAGAAATTAAACCAATTAATGGTGATTTTTATATCGCAGAAATGACTGACGACAAAGCCAAATTTTCTTTTGAGATCATTGTTGAAGTCGGAGTTGGCTATTCAACAGTTGAAGATCGAGAGGAAAAAATAACTGGTTATATTCCAGTAGATGCGTTTTTTTCACCTATTAAAAAAGTAAACGTAAAAGTAGAGGAAGCAAGAATAGGAAGAAAAGATAATTCAGATAGATTAATTATGGAGGTTGAGACTGATGGAAGCATCAAATCAGAGGTTGCTATTAAACAAGCCTCAGAATTATTGACTCAATATTTCAGTTATTTACTTTCAGGTAATGATAAGCCAGAATTGAAAAAGCAAACAAGTTTGGCCGATGAAAAGAAAGAGGCGATAGATAAAAAATTATTTGATATTATTATTGATGAATTGAATTTACCTTCAAGAGTTATTAATGCTTTGCTTCGAGAAAAAATCGAAACAGTTGCTGATCTTGTAAAAACTGGAAAAGAAAAATTAACAGGGATGAAGGGTGTCGGTAAAAAATCTATCGAGCTTATAGAGGAAGAATTAAAGAAAATGGAAATAGAATTAAACTAATAAATATGAGGCACGGAGTAAAAAAAATAAAATTTGCAAATGGCATTGACGCTAATCGTGCGTTGGTAAGGAAATTGGCAGTCAATTTCTTTTTAAAAGGAAAACTGACAACAACTTTACCGAAAGCTAAGGCAATTAAGTCAGTCATTGAAAGATTAGTTGAAAAGATGAAGATAAAAAGTGAGGCAAATGTAAATTATTTGAAACAAAAACTTGACAGTAAAGAAGTTTTGGAAATAGCATACAGAGATATAAGTCCAGTAATTTCGAAAATTAATGGTGGATATGTGAGAATTATTAAACTTGGTAAAAGAGAGTCAGATGCAGCCGAAGTGGGCCGGATTGAATGGGCATATCCAATCATTAAACAAAAAACAATATGAATAAAATAACACAATCAACTAAATCAACAAAAGAGAATCAGATCGATAGAAAATGGCACCTTATAGATGCTTCAGGGAAGATATTAGGTCGGTTAGCACCTAAAATTGTCAAATTAGTTCAAGGAAAACACAAAACGAGCTATGCTCCGTATTTAGATATTGGAGACTATGTAGTTGTAATCAATGCTTCAAAAGTTAAAATTAGTGGTAAAAAACCTTTGAGCAAAGAGTATACGAATTATTCAGGTTATCCTGGAGGTTTGAAAAAAATAAATTTTGAAGATTTATTAAAGAAAGATTCAAGAGAAGTTATAAAAAGAGCTGTATCAGGAATGTTACCTAAAAATAAATTTAGAAGTGATAGATTAAATAGGGTTAATGTATTTCCAACAGAAAAGCATCCGTTTGCAAGTAAAATTAGTTAATAAAAATTATATTTAAAAAATGGTTAAAAAAATAAAGGATTTGAGTTATTACGAAGCAGTCGGGAGAAGAAAACAATCGGTGGCGCGGGTGAGACTGTATCTAATTAAAAAAAGTACCGAGGTAACCGTTGGTAAGCTAAAGATAAAGGCAGGAGAGATTTTTATTAATGGCAAATCGATTGATGAAACATCATTTAAAGTATACAAAAAGAAATTTTTGATGATGCCATTAATATTAACAAAAAATGAGAAAAGATTTGCTGTCTCGATTATAGTTAATGGTGGCGGAACAACTGGACAACTTGATGCAATGGTTCACGGAATAGCCCGAGCCCTATTAGTTGTTGACACCGAAGCTTATAGATCTATTTTGAAAACCAGCGGAATGTTAACAAGAGATCCAAGAAAAAAAGAAACAAGAAAGGTAGGTACGGGCGGAAAAGCGAGAAGAATGAAACAATCACCGAAACGATAATATACAACCTATTTATGATTCCTCTCTCAATCATCATCGTATCTTTCAATACAAAAGAAGTAATAAAAAAGTGCCTGTTATCAATAAAGGCTAATTTTGATAAATACCCAATTAATTTTGAAATAATTGTTGTTGATAATGACTCACACGATGGAACAGTAGAATTTCTTTTAGATTTGGAAAAAAAACAAAAAAATCTCCATATATTTTTAAATAAAGCAAATTTAGGTTTTGGTAAAGCTAATAATATTGGCTTGAAAAAAAGTAAAGGGAAGTACATATTGTATTTAAACTCCGATGTCATAATCACAGATATTGATTTTCGAGATTTGATTAGAGTGATGGAAATGGAAAACAATATAGGCGCTTTGACAGTTAAGGTCGTTCTATCAAACGGTGAAATTGATCCGGCCTCACATCGTGGCTTTCCAACTTTATGGAATTCCTTAACATATTTTTCAGGATTAGAACGATTATTTTTTTATGTCCCTCTTTTGAACAAAATATTTGGAGGATATCATTTGGTTAATTTAAATTTAAATAATATTCATCAAGTGGATGTGATAACAGGGGCATTTCTATTGAGTAAAAAAGAAATTTTAGATAAAATTGGAGGCTTTGATGAAGATTATT
>PEVZ01000018.1:18366-32824 GCA_002779665.1 Candidatus Roizmanbacteria bacterium CG06_land_8_20_14_3_00_34_14
AAAGAAAAAAGGAAATGAAGTTGTTAGAAAAAGAACAAGTGCGCATTTTTTTGATTCAATGAAAATTTTTTATAATAAGCATTATTCTCAAAATCACTGGTGGCTAATAAATAAGCTTGTTTTTTTGGCTATAGATTATAAAAAAAATCAATGAAAAAAATCGGGATAGATGCAAGATTATATTCTCAAACCGGAGTCGGAACTTACTTAAAAAACTTAATTTATTATTTGGAAAAAAAAGAATTAAAAAACGAGCTGTTTTATATATATTTATTGCCAAGTGATTATGACAGTGTTTTTTTTACGAATAAAAATATTATAAAAAGAAAAGTAAATTTTCGTTGGCATTCTTTAGGAGAACAATTAGGTTTCCCAATAAAACTTTATCAGGATCAATTAGATCTCATGCATTTTACCTATTTTAGTTACCCCGTATTTTATTTAAGGAAGTTTATAGCTACCGTTCATGACGTTACTCCCTTATTATTTAAGACCGGTAAGGCGTCGACAAAAAATCAATTTATATATAAAATAAAACATTTATTTTTTCGAATTATTCTCTGGTGTCAAATTAATAGGGCGGTAAAGATTATTACTCCAACTGAAACTGTAAAAAATCAGTTAGAAAATATTTACGGAAAAAAAATATCAGAAAAAATTATCCCGATCTATGAGGGGGTTAATTATCAGATTAAAGATGTAGTGGAAAATTCCAAATTAGCTAAAAAATATCATAATTTTTTTATTTATGTAGGTAATTTTTATCCTCACAAGAATGTTGAAAAGTTAATCCAAGCTTTCTCAAAGGTTAAAGCAGATACAAGATTACTTCTTTTAGGACCGAAGGGTTATTTTTCAGATAAAATACTTCGATGTATCGATACATCGAAGTCTAATAAAATAGAACTATTTACAAATCCAAAATTAAATGAATTAGTATTTTTTTATAAAAATGCCAAGGCGTTAATTCATCCATCTTTATCTGAAGGTTTTGGTTTACCATTAATCGAAGCAGCTTATTTTAATTGCCCAATTATTGCTTCAGAAATAGTGGTTTTTAAGGAACTTCTTGGAAAAAACTATCTATCATTTAATCCAAATAACGTTGAAGATATCACGGACAAAATAAATAAATTTATTAAAAATAAACCAAAATTTGATTATAAAAATTTAATCAATAAATATTCGTTTGAAAAAATGGCCGAGAAAACAATAGAGATATATAAGAATGTTCTTGATGATAATTAACCCTACATTGCAGTAATTTATTAAATTATATTTAGCCTCAGATGTATTAGTGTATATATCGATAAAAATATATTGTCAAAATAGTCTAAAAAGATACTTCTGTAGGTTATAAGCGGTTGACAAACTTTATAGCTAATAATATCTTCTTATCATGGCGCAAATATCTAAAAGATATGTAGATCGAACTTTGATATCAAGAATTGAAGAATTACTTCTTGATTTGTTGCTTAATTTAGCGGACAAAAAAGAGGTAAATAATGTTTTGAACGAACTTTTAACACCAACAGAAAAGACGATGATTACGAAAAGAGTGGCTTGTTTTTATCTTTTGATTAAGAATATTCCAATTCATGAAATAGAAGATACTTTAAAAATATCTACATCAACTGTAGCTTATTTTAAACATTTTCTTGATCGTTCAGAAGTAATAAAGAAATATCTATCTAACAAGCTAAAAAATGACAAATTGAAACATTTAATAGAAGATATTTTTGTAGATTTATTTTATGGGACGTTAAAGAAAGGTTCTAATTGGTCAGAAGACAAAAGGATATTTTATCAACATCAACGCAAACGTCAACAACCCATGAATAGATAACAATACTTCGATGTATCGATACATCGAAGTATTTATAATGTTTGGTAAACAATTACTTTAAGATTTTTGATTGTAATTAAACCAATAAGTAGCATTAAAAATAAGATAAAAAAGTAGATGAATGCTATCAGTTATGAATACAAATCCACCTAAAATCATATAACCAAAAATGATTGCCATAGGAATACTCAAAGCAGTGTAAAATAGAGCCCATTTTTTATTCATAAAAAACAGGTTTCCTAAATGAATTATGATAATAATCAAAGTAAATAAAAATATAATAGTAATTTTTTGTGAACCACTCAAAACTACAAAAAGTAAAAATAAAAATGTTGCTTGCTGAAATAAAACCTCAAAATACTTAACTGTCATTGATGGTAATTCGAACCTTACCATAAAACGATCATTATTTTTTTTGTCTTTCAAATATAAAGAAGGATACTTACCATAATGACGAATTATCTTAGGAAAAGTAAACCAAATTAAGGTGATTATTATAAAAAGACCAGTAGTTATGTAATTTACTGTAATTAATAATTTTTTATAATTACTACCTAAAAGCACAAGTGAAGATATTACAAATATTAAAGATAATGATATTATTCGACCCCAACTTGTTTTATCAAAAGCTCTACCTTTATAAGCAACATTAGCAATTGCTAAAACTAAAAGGAGAAAAAGCGTTCTTAAAAATATAATAGACATATTATTTATAAATTTATTCGATAAATTATATAACACAAATAGATTGTTATAATAGAAGTTATAACAATGTTGAAAAGAATTGATAATATATATTCGGAAATTTAAAAAATTTAAATTAGTTATGAAAAAAGAATTTTTTAATTATATTTTTTTAGATGAATCAGGTAAGCCAGAGGTTTATTCTTCAAAGGGAATTAATTTAGTTGAAAATAATTCGGCTTCAAAATTTTTAGTTATTGCCACAGTCAGGGTAGCAGACCAATTACGACTTCAACAAAAAGTGATGGAATTTAGACTTTCGTTATTAAAGGATGAAAAATTGAAAAAAATATTTTCATCAGCATACACATTAGATTCATTTCATGCTCAAACTGACTATGAAGAAGTTAAAAAGAAATTTTATGGATTTATAAACACTTTGAATATTAAAATCGACGTATTAGTAGTTGAAAAATTAAAATGTTATTCTGTATTACAGCAAAGACCGGGAAAACTGTATGAGGTAATAGCAGGTCAACTACTTAAAAATATTTGTCATCAATCCAAGAATACCGAGATAATTTTTTCCAGAAAAGATAGTAAATTAAAATTAAGACAAGAACTTGAAACGAAAGTAGAAAGGGTTCGTCTAGGATATTTAGAGAAACATAAAAGTATTAATCATGGACTATCATTAATATATTTTCATAATCCTCATTATAGTCATGGAGGGCTTCAAGTGGCAGATTACGTTGCTTACTCTATTTTTCAAGTTTATGAAAACAATAGAAACGAATGGTATCTTTTGATTAAAGACAAAATAGGAAAGATTCAGGATATATGTAACAAAAAATACTTTACTCGGAGCAATCCGCTCAAACTATCCACTTAAGGAAGTGCGAACTTCGCACGTTTTATTAAGCGAACTGCTCAGAGTAAAGTACGATTATATTCTATTAAATTTAATAACCTTATGTCAAGAGGTTATCAAGCGATTGTAATATGAAATTAAATAAAAGAGTTGCCATTGTTTATGATTGGATTGATAAGTGGGGAGGAGTGGAGAGAGTTCTTTTAGATCTTCATAAAATGTTTCCCGAAGCAGTTTTTTATACTTCATATTTCGATAAAGAAAAAGCTACATGGGCAAAAGATTTAAACATCAAAACTTCTTTTCTACAAAAATTTCCAAACTTTATAAAAAAAAGCCGAATCCTGTCTTTTATATTTTATCCCTTCGCTTTTGAATCCTTTGATTTTTCCGGTTATGATTTAGTTATCTCCGTTACCTCCTCATTTTCGAAATCTATCATTACTCAACCAGGCACTAAACATATTTGCTATTTATTGACTCCAACAAGATTCCTGTGGAGCCATAAAAAAGAGTATTTTGGTCGTGGGTTAATCAGTTACTTAGTTCGCGGTTACTTGGCCTATATGAAAAAATGGGATTATGTTGCCGGTCAAAGACCTGATAAATTTATATCAATTTCAAAAACAGTCAGGGGTCGTTGTAAAAAATATTATAAACGGAAATCGGAAGTTATTTATCCGGGATTTGATACTCAGTATTGGCAAGAAGTTAAACTCGAAACTCGAAATTCGAAATTAGAAACAAATTATAAATCCAAAATTCTAAATTCTAAAAACTTTTTGGTTGTTTCAAGATTAGAATCCTACAAAAAAGTCGATTTAGTTATTAAAGTATTTAATAAATTAATGAAGCCGTTAATTATTGTTGGGGAGGGGACACAAGAAAATAAACTAAAACAAATTGCCGAAAAAAATATTACTTTTCTCTCGAAGTTATCAGACGTGGAGTTAAGTAATCTTTATACAAATGCCAAAGCGTTGATTATGCCACAGGAAGAGGATTTCGGTTATGTTGCCCTTGAGGCTCAGTATTTTGGTTGTCCTGTTATCTCTTATAAAAAAGGTGGAGCCACAGAAACAGTTGTTGATGGAAAGACAGGTATATTTTTTTTAAGTCAAACTGAGAAAAGTTTAATTCAGACGGTTGAAAGATTTGATAAAATTGGGTACAATTTGAGAAAGAATATTGAGGTGTTTGGCACACAAAATTTGAAAAAATTTAGTAAAAAATTTTTTGTTGATAATTTTTTAAAAAATTTATGAAGGCAGTTATATTTGCAGGAGGTTCTGGGATAAGACTTTGGCCTTTATCAAGAAGGAAATCGCCAAAACAATTCGAGAAAATAATTGGTGATCAGTCCACAATCCAATTAGCAGTCGAACGATTGATTCCTGATTTTAAATATTCAGATATTTATATTTCAACTAATATACTTTATGCAGATATTGTCAAAAAACAACTTCCAAAAATTCCTATCTCTAATTTTCTGTTTGAGCCGGAGAAAAAAGATATAGCTCCGGCAATCGCTTTGGCTATGGGGATTATTGCAAAACTTAATCCGAATGAGCAAGTTGCCATACTTTGGAGTGATCATTTAGTTAAACAAGTCTCACTATTTAAAAAAATATTAGAATTAGCTGGATCTGAAATTGAAAAAAATCCAAATAAAATTGTTTTTATAGCTAATAAACCGCGATTTCCGAGTACAAATTTAGGCTATATCCATATTGGTAAACAAATAAAAAAAGAAAAAAATATTAATATCTATAAATTTGAAGGTCTAAAATATAAACCAAATGAAGAAACAGCCATAAAATTTTTTCAGTCTAAAAAATATGGTTGGAATTTAGGATATTTTGTATCAAGTGCAGGATTTATTTATAAATATTTCAAAAGATTAGCTCCAGATATTTATAATAATACTGAGAATATATTAAAAGAATATGGGAAAGAAAACTATCAATTATTTCTAAAAGAAAATTATGGAAAAGTAGAAAGCATTAATTTTGATAACGCAATTTTAGAAAATTTAGACAAGAACGATGCCTCCGTAATTATTGAAGATATTGGCTGGAGTGATGTGGGTAGCTGGGAAGCTTTAAAGGAAGCTCTACAGCTAAAAAACGAAGAAAATGTCACAAGCGGAAAAGTATATTTAGAAAATGTTCAGGATTCATTGATATACAATTATGACGAAAATAAAATGATTGTGGGGGTAGATTTGTCAGAGTTTATCATTATAAATACCCAGGACGCAATATTAATTACAAAGAAAAATTCAATGGGAAAAGTTAAAAAAATTATCGAAAATTTTCCCGGAACGGAAAATGAAAACCTTATTTAACAAATATGAAATATCAGTATTTCCCAAAGAGAGTTATAGATATTGTAGGAGCAATATTTTTACTAATTTTATTTTTACCTTTATCTTTGTTAATTTCAATTTTAATAAAAATAGATTCTGTTGGACCAGTTTTTGCTGATGTTCCAGAACGAATCGGAGAAAAAGGAAAAAAATTTAAAATGTATAAATTTAGATCGATGATAAATAATGCTCATTTTTTACTTCGGACAGATCCACGTTTTAAAAAATTATTTGATGAATATAAGAGAAGTAGTTACAAATTATTAAATGATCCGAGAGTTACTAAAATTGGTAAGTTTATAAGACGCCATTCAATAGATGAGATTCCACAGTTATTTAACGTGTTAAAAGGTGAGATGAGCATCGTCGGCCCAAGAGCTTACTATCCTGATGAGTTAGAAAATCAATTAAGTAAATATCCCCATACTAAAAAATTAGTCACTCAGGTTTTGTCTGTCAAACCAGGAGTAACTGGTCTTTGGCAGGTTACTGGGCGATCAGAAATAAATTTTGATAAAAGGATTACGATTGATGCCGATTATGTAAAAAATATGTCATTATGGAATGATTTAAAAATTATGCTTTTAACACCTATCATAATGATAAGTGGGAGAGGTGCTGTATAATAATTATATGAGAAGAAATAAAAGCAGAGGTAGTTTGATTTTTTTATTTATTTTAATAATTTTAGGTTATTTTTTTGTTTATCGACCTATTGTTAATATCAAAGCAAAAGCAAATATTGTTATTGCTTCGGCTAAAGATTTAAAATCAATTTTTGCCAAGAATGATATTGAATTACTGAAAACTAAGATGGAAGATTTTTCAAATAAATATCAAAATCTTCAAAAAGCGGCCAAACCAATATATTGGGCTTCTTTTATTCCATATGTTTCCGATTTAAAAAATGGATTAATAGCAGGTGATTATTTGATTAAAGCAGGCAAAGAGACCATCTTAACTATTGAACCGTATGCCGACTTGATAGGTTTTAAAAAAGGTGAAAAATCCTTTAACGAAAAATCATCAGAAGACAGGTTGCAGACAGCCGTTTTGACCTTAGATAAGATGGTCAAAAAGGTCGATCCGATTGCTGATGATATAAATCAAGCAGGAAAAAGTATTGCTAACATAAATCCTAATCTTTACCCAAAAAAAATAGGGAAATTAGTATTGAGAGATAATATAACCAATCTTAAAGATCAGTTTGAAGGAATGACAGAACTTTTCGTAAACGCTAAGCCATTAATCAAAAAACTGCCTGAAATTCTTGGAAGTAATGAAGAAAAGACATATTTAATTTTATATCAAAACGATAAAGAAAGAAGAGCAACGGGAGGATTTTTAACATTTTATGCCGTATTTAAAATAAGAAATGGCAAAATGAATATTTATAGATCTGATGATATTTATTCGTTAGATGCGACTATTTCAGATCATCCACAAGCGCCTCCAGAAATATTAACTTATCACAAGGGCGTAAGTCAATTTTATATTCGAGATAGTAATCTTTCCCCAGATTTTGTTCAGTCAGTCAAACTTTTTGAAGGTCTTTATAAAAAAAGTGGAGCCAAAGTCGAATATGACGGTATCATTGCAATGGACTCAAAGATATTGGTTGATATGTTAACAATTTTTGGAGATGTCAATGTCCAAGGGATAAATTTTAGTGCCAAAATAAATAAAAGATGCGATTGTCCGGAAGCCATCTATACTCTTTTTGATTTAGTTGATAGACCAGTCGGTTATTTCAAGGAAAATAGAAAGGGAATATTAGGAGATTTGATGTATAAATTATTTTATAACGCCATTGGTTTTTCTCCATCAAAATATTGGGGAACATTAATGCAGACAATGTTTAAAAATTTAGACGAAAAACACATATTGGTTTATTTTAAAGACACCGAAACACAAAAATCTTTAGAACAATTAAATTTTTCTGGAAGAATAAGAGAATATAAGGGTGACTATCTCAGCATAATAAATGTAAATTTTGCCGGTGCCAAGTCAAATATGTTTATAAGTGAGAACATAGATTCAAAAACAAACGGTTCAAGTCGGGAAGTGACTATTAATTTTAAAAATCCATATCCGGCTTCAGATTGTAATTTGGAAAGGGGTGGTTTATGTCTTAATGCCATACTTCGCAACTGGATAAGATTATATGTACCTCAAGGTTCTAAATTAGTCAGCTTTAACGGTTCATCGAAAAAAGTTCAGAGCTATGATGAATTAGGAAAAACGGTTTTTGAAGGCTTTTTGGAAGTCCCTACTCAAGGACAAGCAATGGTGACAATCAAATATACCTTACCGGCAAATGTTGACATAAATAATTATTCGCTGTTAGTTCAAAAACAAGCAGGAGTGGAAGAACAAAAGTTAAAGGTATCTTTTGATAACAGAACTTTATTTGATGGAATGCTAAGAATAGACAAAGTAATTGAGGTAAATTAATTATGTTATAATCCAAGTAGATGAAATATGTTTTTACTAAACATGCAAGAGAAAGAATGGTTTTAAGAAGAATTAGTAGAAAAGACATTCTAAATACGATTAAGAATAATGAGTTAAAGGAATTGGATGATGGTAAAGAGAATAAAATTGCTTTTTATAAAAAGTGGACAGAAAAATTTGCTTTGAAAGTAGTTACAATTGAAAATGAATTTGAAATAAAAATAATAACGGTTCATCCAATTGATAGAGATAGATTAAAGAATATTAAAAATTTAATTGAAATAAAATGAAAATTACTTACGATCTACAAGCTGATGCAATGTATATTTACCTTAATAAACATTCGGTTGCAGGTACTGTGCCAGTGAGCACAGATCTTATAGTGGATTATGATAAAAACAATTTGCCCGTTGGTATTGAAATGTTATCCGTATCAAAAATTATGCCAAAGAAATCACTGTCATCTATAAAAATTAAGTTATTGTCTAATCCAAAAGCTTTGCATAAATGAAATAAAATTAACAAATGGATATTTTTCTTGCGTTATTATATAAATTAATTCCATTATATTTAATAATTGGATTAGGATATTTATCTGGAAGAGTTTTTAAAGTTACTAAAGAATCTATTGCACCACTTCTTATTTATATAATTGCCCCAATAATAATATTTAATGGAGTAGTGACGACTAAACTAAATATAAGTAGTTTATCTTTACCGATATTATTTTTTATTTTGGCTTGTTTTATTTGTTTATTGTTTTATTTTATTGGAAAGACATTTTGGAAAGATTCTACAGTCAACATTTTAGCATTTACAGCGGGTACAGGTAACACAGGTTATTTTGGCCTACCGGTAGCATTGATTTTATTTGATAAAAACCTTATTGGTTTAGTTGTAATGTCAATTTTGGGCTTCGTTCTATATGAAAACTCATTAGGTTTTTTTATTACGGCAAAAGGACACCATACAATTAAAGAAAGTTTAATCAAGGTAATGAAGTTGCCAGCGATTTATGCATTTTTTTTTGGATTAGCTATTAATTTATCAAAAATACCATTAAATCAAATATATATTGATACTATTTCTAATTTTAAAGGAGCATACACCATTTTAGGAATGATGTTGATTGGATTAGGGCTGGCAAGTATAAAGGAGTTTGCATTTGATTTTAAATTTGTATCATTAACTTTTCTTGCCAAATTTATAATCTGGCCTCTAATAGTTATGTTAGTTGTTTGGGTTGATAACATTACACTTCAGCTTTATAATACTTCAATCCATAAAGTAATGATTCTTATGTCAATTGTGCCTCTTGCTGCAAATACCGTTGCTTTCGCTACAGAGTTAAAAGCTCAGCCTGAGAAAGCATCTCTTGCCGTTATGTTAAGTACCTTATTTGCTTTATTTTATATACCGTTAATCACTTTATCTTTTTTTTAAACACTTCTCGATTGTAATAAGAAGTTCGAAAATAACTTAAAAATATGTCTAGAAGCTTAAAAACTGAAGCAATTATTTTGAAAAAGAAAGATCTTCTTAATAAGGATGTTTTGATAAGCGTTTTTAGCCAGGATTTAGGTCGTTTGACGTTGTTTGCCAAAGGAATTAAGAAGATAACCAGTCGTCGTTCTCCGCATCTTCAGACTGGAAACTTAGTTAACATTTTGGTCAGTCATAAAAATGAGCGTTATTATCTCCAAGAAAGCGAACTTCTTTCAGGCTTTTCCGAATTGAAGAAAGATGAAAAAAAGGTCAGTAATTTGTATTTATTTTTGTTCGTCCTTGAGTGTTTGTTACCCGAACAGCAAAAGGAAACAAAAGCCTACAATTTAACTAAAAATTTCTTAATCGACCTATCAAAATCTACTAAACCAAATTCAATTGCAGTTAAGTATTTAAGTGATATTATGATGCAATTAGGGTATCTTGATAAAAAAGTTAATTTTCCGGAACTAAAATCCTTAATCGAAGAAATTATTAATGAAAAAATTCCTTTACTTCAGTTATAATGTAGCTAATGATTAAAAAAGCTCGATACCAAAATTTTTTATCGGAAAACAACAAACCGAAAAAAATTTTGCATCTTCGCTTTTATTAATTTTAATATGGACAACATAATTGCTTTAGCCAAAAGACGGGGGTTTTTTTATCCGTCGTCGGAAATTTACGGAGGACTGGCCAATACGTGGGACTTTGGACACTACGGAGTATTACTTAAAAATAATTTACGTGATTTATGGATTAAGAAATTCATTTTATCAAGACGGGATATTGTCATGGTTGATTCTTCGGTCATTTTAAATCCAAAAGTTTGGGAAGCTTCCGGACATGTAAACGGTTTTAATGACGCCTTGGTTGATTGTAAGACTTGTAAATACCGGACACGAGCCGATCATTTGATCGAGACCAAATTAAAAGATATAAAAGTTGAAGGTCTGCCGGTTGAAAAATTAACAGAGATTATCCGCACCAATAAATTAAAATGTCCTCACTGCGGTGGGTCAGATTTGACCGATGTTAGAAAATTTAATCTTCTTTTTGAAACAAAAATTGGAATGGTTGAGGATAGTAAATCAAAAGCGTATTTGCGAGGAGAATTAGCTCAAGGAATTTTTATGAATTATAAAAATGTTGTCGATACGATGAGAGTTCGGATGCCTTTTGGGATCGCATCGAATGGGATTTGTTTCCGAAATGAAATAACCTTAGGTCAGGGAGTTTTTCGGACACTTCAATTCGATTTAATGGAGTTAGAATATTTTATTAGTTCCGAAAATTGGAAAGAGGTATTTGAAAATTGGAGAAAAGAAATGTGGAGTTGGGCATTAGAGCTTGGTTTACCAAAAGAAAAAATTCGTTGGCGTGAACATGAAGATTTTGAAAGATCTCATTATTCAAAAAAAACCATGGATGTTGAATATGAATTTCCTTTCGGTTGGAAAGAGATGTGGGGGCTTGCTTATAGGACTGATTACGATCTTAAAAATCATATGAAAAATTCAGGCGTTGATTTAAATTACCGTGATCCAAAAACTAATGAAAAATTCATACCTCATGTGATTGAACCGACTTTTGGACTTTCTAGATTATTAATTACCATATTGATTAACGCTTACCACGAAGAAGAAGTCAATGGAAAAAAAAGAATTGTTTTGAAATTAAAACCAAGCCTATCACCCGTTAAGGTTGCCATATTTCCTTTACAAAAAGACGAAAAACTTAAAAGAAAAGCTTTAGACCTATTTAACGACCTAAAAAAGACATACATTTGCGAATTTGATGACTCAGGAAATATTGGTCAAATGTATAGGCGTCAGGATGAAATAGGAACCCCTTCTTGTGTTACAATAGATTATAAGTCGATGGAAGATGAGAAAGTTACTATTAGAGATAGAGATACAATGAATCAAGAAAGAATTGAGATTGGAAAATTAAGAGATTACTTAAAAATTAAATTATTTTAATATCATATGAAATTAAATAACAAAAAAACATTGATTTTAGGAGGGGTATTATTAGTGTTGTTTATTTTTTTTAGTTATTGGATTTTGGTTGGAAGCAAAAATACTGTTAACAAGAAAGACGAACAGATAGTTTCTTCGGATAATATTTTACCGACGGTTGATAGCTCAGTAAAAGTCAATCTGATATCAACAAAAAAAGGTGAAGCAGTTCTTTCGATTAACAGCGCACCAAACGGTACCAAATCAATTGAATTTGAAATGAGTTACTTAGTTGTTAATGAAGATAATAGTGAAGGCGGAGGAGCCGTTTCTCAGGGCGCAATTGGTAAATGTTATGAGGCAAGTAACGTCTGGGAATGTGGAGAGCCTTCTCAATCTGGGCGTAAAATTATTTTAGGAACATGTTCATCAGGTGTTTGTCGATACCATAATATTACAGGACCTATTAGGGTATCTTTAAAATTTTCAGGAAATTACGGGGAAAAGATTTTTACAAAAGAATATAAGATGTAAAAATTTCTAATTTATAATTTTTAATTATTAAAAGGAGGTGTCTACATATCATGCCAATAATCAAATCAGCTATAAAAAAAGTCAGAAAAGATAAAAAAAGAACTAATGTAAATGAACTTTATATTAAGGCTTATCAAACGACGTTAAAAAAAATCAGAAAAGGCGGTAGTGACGCAAAAAAATTAATAAGTATTTTTTATTCCCAAGTAGATAAAGCAGTTAAGCACCACGTTATCCAAAAAAACAAAGCAATACGATTGAAATCCCGAGTAAGTAAAAAAATTTTAAAAAAGAAATGAGATACAATATAAATTTGATAGAAAAAAAAGAAGTTAGTTTATTGGATAGATTGATTTTTTTTGGTCTGAATTATTTGCGTTATATAATTGTTATTACGCAGTTAGTTGTAATTGGTGTCTTTTTTTATAGATTCCAAATTGATCAAAGAATTATAGATTTGAAGGAAGGAGTGGACCAAAAGAAAGAAATAGTAAAAATAGTCTTACCACTTCTCAATGAAGTATCTAAAATTAATAAAAAAACCTTAATAATAGAAGACACACTTCTTCAGCAAAAAAAGTTTAGTGGAATGGTTGATTATTTTCTTTCCTCATTTCCAGAGACAATTACCTTAACTAATATGGAAATAAAAGGAGAGTCAATAAAAATAACTGGCGATGCCATAAACGCGCAACATTTACAAGCTTTTTATAATTTATTAAAAAAAGAAAATAAATTTCAAATAGTTAATCTTCAGAGTATAAAAAAAAGTGAAACTGGATATAATTTTGTATTACAATTGGACAAGCTGAATAGTATCTAAAATAAATTATGGACTTAAACATTCTATTAAAATCAATTTTTGAAAAAAAAAGTGGAGATAATATATATGTTATTTTTTTTCTTCTTATTTTTTCAATTTTTATCATTTTTGCAATCAAACCATCATTGATGACTGCCTACTCTTTAAAAAAAGAAGAAATTGATTTGACGAAAATAGACCAAGTTTACGAGGAAAAAATAAATAATATCACTTTAATTCAGACACAAATTGAGGAAAATAGAGATAATTTACCACTACTTAATCAATCTATCTCTGAGCAACCGGAAGTAAATAAGGTTATAGAAGATATAAAAAAAATAGCTGATAAAAATTCTTTAGTTATAAATAAAGCTACTATAATCGATATAAATTTTTCCAAAACTAATAAAGAAAAACAAAATGTTAAATTACAGATGGAAGCAACGACAAGTTTCGATAATTTAAGACAGTTTATTAGGGATATATTTGATCAAAGAAGATTGAAGCTGATAGACAATTTGGTAATAAATCGAGATAAAGAATCCACTAACTCGGGAAATTTGAAAGTTGATTTAACAATTAATGGTTATTATTTATGAATAGAAAAGAAGTATTTTTATTATCAGTAGGAGTTTTTTTGACTGTAATTGCATGGTTAGTTGCTGATATTTATCATGCATCAACCGAAGATAAGATAAAAATAAAAATTGAACTGTCACAAACGTACCAATATAGAATTAGTAAGGGGCTTATGGAGCAGTTAAAAAATAAAACCGAATAGATATGATATATTCTGACCTTTACGTACATAATGAAAATAAATTGCCGACGGTAGTTGGTTTTTTATTTGTACTTTTTGTCACGATCTTTTTTTCAAGATTATTTTTGGATTCAGCAGGACCTTCTAAGGCAACCTTAAAAGTTGCAAAAAGAGTAGAGGTGGTTAATTTATCACCGACTCAAGTAAGTATTTTTTGGCAAACAGATAAACAAGAATCCGGTTGGGTCATTTATGGAGAGATGAACAATTTAGAAAATAAAATTATCTTTGATGAAAAGGACATTAATAATTTAGGTCAAAAAAAAGGCAAATATATAGTTCATTTAGCCACATTAAAGGAATTAATACCCGGTAAGAAATATTTTTTTAAAATAGTAACTGACAATAACCAGATTATTGTCCAGCCTGATGGGAAATCGTTTAGTTTTATTACTCCTCAGGGTGGGCCTAATGGCCTGCAAAATATTAGTCCGGCTTTTGGTAAAATTTTACAGTCAAATTCTGTCAATCCTTTGATTAATTCCTATATTATTTTAAGTATTAAGGATAGTTATCCACTTTTAACACAGATAAAATCGGAAGGTGATGGGAGTTGGCTTATACCTTTAAATCAGTTATACAAAAAGGATAGTCAAAATATTCAAACAATATCAGATAAAGATAAGATAATAA
>PEVZ01000019.1 GCA_002779665.1 Candidatus Roizmanbacteria bacterium CG06_land_8_20_14_3_00_34_14
TTCGACTGAAATATCCTTATTGGTCTTACCCTGATTCTTCAGGGTTTTTACTGTGATTTGTTGGTACATGGTTAGCATAGAATCTTTAAGGGGAAACTAATAATATTTATCCCTTAAAGATTATTGTGCCTTAATTTAATGCACAAAATTAAACTATTCCTATGCACAATTTACCATTCCAACTGACACATCATTTAGGCTTGACTTTTTATTTTAGTGGAACGAATTGATTATTATGGTGTGAGAGGCATGTCCGTGAGAATGACATGGGAGTAACTAAAAATGTTATAGTATATATATAGTTGTTTAAAATATGAAGATCTCAAAAAATATTTTAATTCCCTTATTGCTCGTTTTTCTTGCTTCTCTTGGCTTCAATATTTCTACTGTATTAAAAAATCTCAATAATGACCTTTTGAAAAAAGCCAATCGAGTTGAAGCGACTGTTAACAAGGTTATTGATGGTGATACGGTCGATACTGAGGGTGGCGAGCGACTGCGCCTTTATGAAATTGATGCTCCTGAATACCCTAAGGATTGCCTTGGCGTCGACGCGAAGGCGCGGATGGAAGAGTTAGTCTTTAATAAAAAAATTCAGTATGAAAAAATAGGGAAGGATAATTTTGGTCGAGTTTTGGCCTATGTATACGTTGATAAATTATTAATCAATGAAGTGATGACTGAGGAAGGCTTGGCTTATTTCATTAAAGGAAAAACAATGACGGTTAATTCCTTACCTATAGAACAATCGCAGGAAAAAGCAAAATTAGTTAATAGGGGAGTCTGGTCAAGTTTTTGTCAAACAAAAAAAGAGGGCTGTGTTATCAAAGGGAATTACCGGCCGGCTGACAACACTCGAATTTATCATACTCCCGATTGCTATAACTATGATAAAATAACGATTAAACGAGGGACAAGCGATCGCTGGTTTTGTAATGAAGCCGAAGCGATAAAAGCCGGATTTAAAAAGTCTCAGGATTGCCCTAAGTAAAATTATGAAAATTCTTGGAAAAAAAATTAAACATCAAAGTATTTGGAAGGTAGTGATGATAATTTCATCAATATTATTGATATTATCGTCATTTGCACCGCTGTTTTTGAAATAAAAACATAACATGTAGCATGAAACATGTAACAAAAAAAAATCCAATTGAGAATTTACCGGCAACAAGCTCTATCACTATCCGTAAATTTAAATCATTGGGAATTGATACTTATTTTGACCTACTTAACTATTTTCCCTCCCGTTATGAAGACTATTCAATCATTTCAAAAATTAATCAAATCCAGGTTGGAGAAATTGTGACTGTAATTGGTAAAATACTTGAAGTAAAAAATCAATATACAAGGTCAAGAATTACAATTCAAAAAGTCGTTATAACTGATGATACGGGTATTGTTGAAATTAATTGGTTTAATCAACCTTATTTAATTAGAATTCTAAAAGTTGGGGTAATAATTTCGGTCGCTGGCTTGGTAAAACAATTTGGTGCAAAAATAATGATAGAACCGAAAGAATATGAGATAATAAACTTCGATGTATCGATACATCGAAGTATTTTAAAACATACTGGTAGAATTATTCCTGTTTATTCTGAGAAAAAGGGTCTTTCCACAAAAACAATTAGAGATAAAATATTTAATGTGTTGACTTCTATAGAGACGCAAAATCTTGCGTCTCTACAAGATCCGTTACCGACGAAAATAATTTCATTTAATAATCTTATTGCTGAAGATGAGGCGTACAGGCAAATTCATTTTCCCGATAGTTTTGATTTGGCCAATAAGGCTCGAAAACGAATAGCATTTGATGAACTGTTCAATCTTCAACTGGCCAATAATTTAATTAAAAAAGAATGGCAAAAGGAAAAGGTCGGGAACCGGTTTAACGTAGAGACGCAAGATTTTGCGTCTCTACAAAAATTTATTTCATCATTACCCTTTAAATTAACAGGCGATCAAAATAAGGTCATCAAAGAAATTATTAATGATCTAAAAAAAAACACCCCAATGAACCGATTCTTACAAGGTGACGTCGGCTCCGGTAAAACTATCGTTGCCTCAATCGCCTGTTATCTATCTTTTCTTAACGGCTACCAGTCAATAATCATGGCGCCAACGGAGATACTGGCACAACAACACTATCAGTCAATTTCAAGTCTATTTAAAAATAACAAATCGAATTTAAAATTCAAAATTCCGAATGTTAAATTAATCACGGGTTCAACAAAAATGACAAAGGTAGAGACGCAAAATTTTGCGTCTCTACAAAAAAACCAATACGACATAATTATAGGCACACATGCATTATTGAGTAAAAAAATCAAGTTCAACAAGGTCGGAATAGTCGTTATCGACGAACAGCATCGTTTTGGTGTCGAGCAACGAGCCCTATTAAAAGAAAAATCACTTAATCCTCACATCCTGACGATGACGGCGACTCCTATCCCGAGGACTGTTGCTCTAACCTTGTATGGTGAACTCGATCTAAGTTATATCACAGAGATGCCCAAAGGTAGACAGATTATCAAAACATTTTTAGTACCAAAAGAAAAGCGAAGTAAGGGATACGATTGGATCAAATCACAGATCACAAATAACAGATCACAAGTATTTATCGTCTGCCCGCTCATCGAGGAATCGGAAAACGAAACGATGAAATCTTTAAAAGCTGTCACGGTCGAATATGAAAAATTAACAAAAGTATTCTCTAATTTTAAATTGGGACTCATCCACGGAAAATTAAAATCATCAGAAAAAAATCAAATTATGGATGATTTTAAACATAGAAAAATTGATATTCTTGTCAGTACTCCGGTCGTCGAGGTAGGTATTGATATTCCCGACGCAACCATTATGATTATTGAAGGAGCCGACCGTTTTGGCTTGGCTTCACTGCACCAGCTTCGAGGAAGAGTCGGTAGATCTGACAGGCAGTCTTACTGCTTCTTATTTACCGAAAATACCTCTGAAAAAACTATTAGTAGGTTAAACTTTTTTTGCAAAAATAATCTTGGAACCAAACTGGCCGAATTTGATCTAAATAACCGAGGCGCCGGTAATATATTCGGGACTGAACAACACGGATTTGTAAATTTGAAAATCGCCAATTTGGCTGATTTTGAATTAATTAGTAAGACAAAAAAAGCGGTTGAGTACTTTGTTGGACATTACGATATTAAAGATTGGAAAGGACTTGAGGGAAGAATAAAGGGATATCAGGGAAAAAGGATATTAAGTGATTAATATAATCAATTAATATAATCAAAAAGCCAATGACCAACTCCAATACTAACCAATTAACAATTAACAATTAACAATTAACAATTAACAATTAATAATTGCCTGTCATTAGTGTTCATTGAAGTTTTAAGATTTACTTAAACGAGTTTGTGAGATTATAAATTGGAGTAATTACTGACATAACTAAAAATCCTACCCCAACGCCAAGGACAACCAATATTGCCGGCTCAATTAAGGTAGTCATAGTCTTAGTCGCCATCTCAGACTGCATTTCAAAATATTTTGAAAGCCTAAAAAGAGTATCGTCAAGTTTTCCCGTCTGCTCTCCAACCTGAGTCATCTGGACTAATATTGGTGGAAAAATTTCTTCTTGTTCAAAGGCTGTCCCCATCGATAATCCCTTCTCAACCTTATGACTAACTGTCAAAAAAGCCTGTTGGTAAACAACATTTTCTGTAGCATCGACTACTATTGACAAGGCATCGAGTATTGATATGCCGGAGGCAATTAATATCGCCAAGGTCCGAGTTGATTCAACTAAGGCTGAAATAGAAATAATTTTTCCAAAAACGGGTAATTTTAAAGCAAATTGATCAAAGTTATTTTTGCCAACTTTTGTGGCTAAATATTTTTTAATAAAGTAGGATGCAACAAATATTAGCACTAAAACTAATGGCCAAAATTGAGTAGAAAAATTAGAGACTGCGATTAAAATCTTTGTTGAAAGTGGTAGTTCGACATTAAAATCTTTATACAAACCAAGCAACTTTGGTAAAACAAAGGTGACCATTATAAACATAACGACAAACATTCCAATAATAACAATGGCCGGATAAACTAAAGCACCTTTTAATTTACTCTTAAATTCTCTTTCCTTCTCTAAATTATCGGCCAGTCGAAGAAGAATTTCACCTAATTTTCCAGAAGCTTCACCTGACTTAACTAAGGATATATATAATTTAGAAAATAAGTTTTTATAATCAAGTAAAGCTACAGAAAAAGAAGATCCGCCCTTAATCTTAATTGAGATTTCCTCAATCATTTTTTTTAAAATTATTTTATTAGTTTGTTTTTTTAAAATCTCTAGTGAATCGATTAGTGTTAAACCTGCATTGAGCATTAGAGCGACCTGACGAGTAAAATCAACGATATCATTAAAATCAATTTTATTGATAAGGGAATCAAAAATATTAATTTTTTTATCATTAATTTCTATTACAGAAATTGGGAAATAGTCGTTCTTCTGTAAATAATCAAGAACTATTTCTTGAGTCGAGGCTTCAATTTTTTTTATGACTGTTTTTCCGTTTTTTAGAGCCTTATATTGAAAAAGCATTTGTTTATTTAATTAATCTGGCAATTTCTTTTGGCCTAATTGCATAAGAATAAGCGGTTTCTTTTGATATCGTCCCGGCTTTATACAAGGAAAGTAAGTTTTTTTCAAATAATACTGAGCCTTCTCCCTCGGTAGTTTCCAGAATATTGGCAATCAAGAATGTCTTTCCTTCTCTGATACTTGTGGAGATGGCAGTGTTATTAATTAATATTTCAATTGCAGGAATTCGCTCAATTAAATTTTGTTTTGGTAATAATCTTTGTGAAATAATCATTTTTAAAACGATAGACAGTTGATTTCTAATTTGATTTTGTTGATGAGGAGGAAAAATATCGATTATTCTGTCAATTGATTCAGGTGCGGAATTAGTATGTAATGTTGAAAAAACTAAGTGACCCGTTTCGGCCGCGGTTAAAGCTAAAGAAATCGTTTCAAAATCGCGCATTTCACCGACTAATATCACATCTGGGTCTTCTCTAAGAGCCGATTTTAAAGCAACACTCCAAGAGTGTGTATCTTGATGAAGTTCGCGCTGAGAAATAATAGATTTATATTTTGAATAAACATATTCAATAGGATCTTCAATTGTAATAATATGTTTTGCATATTTTTGATTAATTTCATTAACAATCGAAGCTAAAGTAGTAGATTTTCCTTCTCCGGTTGGTCCTGTTAACAAAACAAGTCCTTGACGAAAATCCGTACATTGATGTAAAAGACCTGGTAAGCCTAATTCTTCAATCGTGCTAATTTTTGCCTTAATATAGCGAAAACTTCCACACAATAAATTTTGTGCATAATAAAGATTGACTCTAAAACGGTTGTCATTAAGTTTATATGCTAAATCAATCTCTCTATTTGCTAACAAAATTTCTTGTTGTTCATGATTTAAAATTGAAATTAACATTTTTTCTACATTTTCAGTAGTAATAATTTCTAAGGTAGTTAATTGAAATAATTCTCCGTAAATTCTTATGGTTGGATAATAACCTGGCACCACATGAAGGTCTGAGGCTTTTTTATCAATTGTTATTTGTAAGAGCTGAGATAGTTCCATATTTTTGATTAGGTTTCGGCTACTCTTAACACTTCCTCCATCGTTGTCACCCCGTCAAG
>PEVZ01000039.1:0-921 GCA_002779665.1 Candidatus Roizmanbacteria bacterium CG06_land_8_20_14_3_00_34_14
ACCAATTACCCATTTCCTTCGCAACCTCAATGGTATTATTTATCTCCTCCCCATCCTCCCGAAAGCAGGGGAAAAATATTTTCAAATCAATTTGAATAGATCACTTTTCCGTATTTTTTTATTTCACCTATCAATGGATGATATTTCATGAACATATCTTTTTCTGCCACAGGAATTGCCTCTATTCTATCTGATACTTTTGAAGATAAATTAACCAAATACATCATTTCTTTATGAGTATCCTTTCCAAAATTTGGTGAAACAATAGCCAAATCAATATCTGAATAATCTCTTTCTTCACCTTTGGAATAGGATCCAAAAAGTATAACTTTAGAAATTTTTATCTGTTCTTTTTGTAATAAATTAATAAATCTATCAATCTCATCCTTGATTGATTTATTTTTAAAAGTTATATTTGTCATATTAGTGAAATAAAATAATTTAATAAATTTTTAGTCTTTTGAAAATATTTTTTTGTATACTCTTTTGTTGCTTTTTTATATAATTTATCTTTTATAATATCGTATCGTGCTTCAATATTAAAAGATGTCATTTCTCTTAAATCATCTACCTGTTCCTCACTTAATTCAATTTTACAATCAGTAGCCAATTTAACTAATTTGTGAATTGGAGGAGGATATTGATCATTTATTTTTATGTAACTTGCTTTTAATACCTTTTCTATTGCTATATGACACAAAAATAAAGCCCACTGATAATGTTTCATATCAATCAAATCCTCTGCTATTTTATAATCTTCCTTAGAGCTTTTTAGCCATGCCCTTTGTAATTCGTCTCTTTCCTTTATTTCCATATATCGATTATAGCAAATCTTCACATTAAGTGGGAAAGTCGTAATAGCCTATAGACGGGGATGACACAAAAGAATAATTGATATTACAGACCAATTACCCATTTCCT
>PEVZ01000039.1:946-6422 GCA_002779665.1 Candidatus Roizmanbacteria bacterium CG06_land_8_20_14_3_00_34_14
TTCCTTCGCAACCTTAATGGTACTATTTATCTCCTTATCATCAAAACTTTACCTTAATTTCAACTTTATATTTACCACATATCCTCCCGAAAGCAGGGGAAAAATATTTTCAAAAAAATTAATTGTGTTTTCGGCTAACCCTATAAAAAATCTTTTAAATTTTGAACTTTGAAAATACATTTCTGTAAATCTAACGTGATAGGGGATTATCTTAAATTTCTTTAGGTTGTTTTTTATTGATAAGGCATATAATGTTTTGTAAGAGAATATCTGAATGTGATCTTTGTGACTTGACTCCCGATCAAAAAAAGCCAGTAGGACGTTTGTCAATGAGGTTGCATTGGGTGTTGTTAATAATAAAGTTTTTCCTGGATATAACTCTTTCAATAACTGCAAAAACTTAGAGACATCAGGGATATGTTCTATTAGTTCACCGGCGACGATTACATCAACTTTGTTAGCTGAAGCAAAGTATTTATCAAGGTCGTACAAATCCTTTTTTATTATTTTTGATCTTGGTCCGGTTTTTATCTCTGATTTGATCAGGTCAGACGAATCGATCCCGATCACTTTCTTTGCTTTTTTTGATATAAGTCCGTGTAGCCAATAACCATTGTCTTTTTTAGATTTGATCGCAGTTTCATCGTAACACCCGATATCAAGAACTCTCCTATCTTTACATAATTGGGATACATAAGACAATCTGTCTACGGGCTTCTGGATTCTTATCTTTTCAAGTGGTGTAAACTTCAACATATATTTTTTAAAAGAAAAGAATTAAAAATTTTTTATATAAAAGATAAGGCCAACTAAAAATTATGGGGATTTTATAGATTGGCTTAAAATTTAATGAGTATTCTAGTCTTTTAATATAATTTTTATCAACCGTAAACGGTTTTCTTTTTTTATATCCGGTAATTAATTTTTTAACAACGTCAGCGTAACTGAGAATCTTTTGAAAAAACCAACCGGTAAATAGTGAATAGATCAATACTAATATTTCCGTAATAAAAAATGGAACTGCTAAGAAAAGTAATAATTTTAGAGGATAATTTTTTATCAAAATAAGTAGTCTATTTCTTTCACTATGAAACCATTTATCTTTGTTTTTTGAGAAATTATACTTATGATACATAACTGACTTTGAAGATAGAAAATTTTTATACCCGGATAAAAATGACCGAATGCTCAGATCCTGATCTTCGTTGTACATAAAAAAATCCTCATCAAAAGCTCCTATATTTTCATAAAGCTCTTTTGATATAAGCATACCCGTACCGCTGACCGATAATATCTCCCTATCATTTTTTATTGGAATATATTTTTTCATATAATCTTTACAAAAGCCAAAGCCCATCAAATGTACAGCATTACCGACCGTATTGATCCTAGACTTATCTTGATCAAGCAAAATGACTGGTTGTATCAATCCCACCCTCAAACCTCTATTTTTATGAAAGTTATATGAATTTATTAAATTTGAAACGGTATTTTTTTTAAGGACCGTATCGGGATTAATAATAAAACATAGTTCAACCCCATCTCTAAAGGCAGTTTCAAGAAGAAGGTTATTTCCTTTTGCATAACCGTTATTTATTTTCAGGTCTCTAATCTTAACTTTTGGATAATTTATCTTTATAAAAGATATCGAACCGTCTTTTGATCCATTATCTCCAAAATAGATAGAGATATTTTTATATTCCTGAGCTATAAGACTATCAAAACATTCTTTGAGATATCCAAGACTATTAAGGCCTAATATTAAAACCCCGACTTTTTGGCTCATATTTTATTTCAAATCTTTTAAAGCTTCTTTTCGGATTATCTCTGTCAGTAGACGTTCATTTTTTTCAAGAATGGATAGGAGTCTGAATAAAATAAAAAATACAACTATAAATCCGAAAAATATTAAGGTATTTGAATTATGAATTGGAAATAAAGCAATATATGAAATCCCACCCCATATAAAGATAGTTGCAACCAATTTAAACACTGATTGATTTTGTTCTTTCCTGATAAATCTGACTATTCTTTCTCCAATTAAATAGAAAGTAAATAATAAAAGAAGTATAGATAGAAAAGTGATACTCATATCATCCAAATAATACTAATTTAATGATCATTTTTACAGCGCTGACAAATGACTGTTTATTTCTTTTTTTTTGGTCATAATCACTGTAACGGACATCAATTATTTTTTCTGACCATTTTAATTTATTCCTAACTATCTCACGGACAATCTCTGTCTCAAATTCATAATGATCATTATTAGTTTGGATAAGATCTACGGCTTTTTTATTATACGCGCGAAAACCGGATTGACTATCATTCACCCAAAGTCCATAAAACATCCAAGTAAAAATATTGCCTATATAGTTTCCAAAAGCTTTAAAGCGGGGGATATGACGCTTTTTAAAATCGCGTATTCCAAGAACGACATCATATCCTTTTTTTATCTCTTCGACCATTTTTTTTATGTCTTTGGGATTATGTTGGCCGTCGCTATCCAAAGTGACAACGACCTTTGAATTTAATATTTTAGCCGCTTCAAGCCCGGTTTTGACAGCCGATCCCTTTCCTCTGTTTATGCTATGACGTAAAATAATTACTCCGGTTTTTTTTAATTCGTCATATGTATTATCAGTTGAACCGTCATCAACTGCTAAAATTTTTTTCCAACCCTCTTTCTGAATTGATCTGATAACAGAAAAAATCACCTTAGATTCGTTAAATACAGGCAGAAGAATTAATATTTGATTATTTGTGAGTTTCATTGAAACCATTATAACGTATGTGTCATTCCCGCGGAGGCGGGAATCCATACTTTCCTGGATCCCCGTTTTCACGGGGATGACAATTCTTAATTAGAGACTATATAATATCTCTATTCTATGCCAA
Source organism: Candidatus Roizmanbacteria bacterium CG06_land_8_20_14_3_00_34_14 (assembly GCA_002779665.1). GTDB lineage: Bacteria > Patescibacteriota > Microgenomatia > UBA1406 > GWC2-37-13 > GWC2-37-13. Next base: position 3,845 of record PEVZ01000039.1, read on the forward strand.
ACAAGACATTAACTAAATTAGTGTTGTATCTTCTAATCCCTATCCAACTTCTAATCTTCACCTTCTTAGTTCCGCCATTTCAAAAGCCGGACGAGCAAACTCACTTTGAACAATCTTTAATAATCAGCAAAGGATTTTTATCCTGTCAAAAAAAATCTAATAACACGATTCCAATTGAGAAGAAATATATTAGTTTTATTAAAACTCCTTATCTGGATCTACTTACTCATGGGGAATCAAAACTTCCTGTGTCAATATTTTTGGATGATTTATTTTCTAATATACAAGATAATAAAAAAATTAACTTTAACATTGATCATCTTTGTAGTTTCCCAATCGTATCATATCTGCCACAAGCCTTTATATTAACAGTCAGCTCGATATTAAATCTTAATCCTATCATCTCTTTATATTTAGGAAGATTACTCATGAGCTTCATTGGATATGTTTGGTTCTTATATTTATTTAGGAAAATTGCTAAAAATTATAAATTAATCCTTCTTTTTACTTTTGTCCTTCCAATGACTTTGCATCAAATTTCCTCATTTAGTTATGACGTGGCCCACATCATGTTCGGGTTAACTTTTTTTGTACTAATAGTGTCATTCCCTCGAAAGAGGGAATCCAGTCAAAAATTACATTATTTCAAATTATTCCTTATATTATTATTATTCCTATTAAGTAAAAAGCTTGGCTATGAAGCGTTTTTCTTATTGATCTTCCTCATTCCATTTGAGATTAAGCCGGTAATAATTTCTATCTTGATATTTTTACCTTTTTATCTGTTGTCAAAGACATCAGGAGTTCATGATCTTTCATATTTTTCAAATAATCAAATTTTTGACCCTTTACGTCAGCTAAATTTCTTACTTTCAAATCCAATGAATATCATTAAAGTATTAATTGTCACCACAGTCCAGCGTTTTGGTTTTTATTTACAAAGCCTTATCGGGATCTTTGGCTGGCTGGAGTACGGATTAGATCCACTAAGTTATTTGTTATACGGACTATTTTTTATTTATGTAATTGTAGAGACGAGGCATACCTTGTCACTACATAAAAACAAAACAATATTATTGTCTTTAACATTAATAATTTCATATATTTTTATTATTCTTTTGGGTTTTGTTTTTTATACAGTTAAAGGAACTCTTATTTCGGGAGGGATCCAGGGAAGATACTTTATTCCTTTCGTTCCATTCATAATTTTATTAATTACTCAGTTTACTCAAAAAATAAACTGGCCAAAAATAAAGATGGGGAATAATGTCAAAAACATTTTCTCTATATTAATAATCATATATCTTATGACAGCAACGTTTTATTCGGTATTTAAGCGATATTATTGATAAAATTAGACTATGAAAATTGGAATTGATATTACAATGCTCGTTTACGCCGGGTCGGGCGTAGCCAACTATACTTTTAATCTTGTTAAAACTCTTCTTGAAATAGATAAAAAAAACGAATATCGACTTTTTTATTCAAGTTTTCGTCGCCCTAAAAATTTTTATTACCTTGATCAGTTAAAGAAGCTTGGAGGCAAAATATACGATTTTCCTTTTCCACCGTCGTTACTTAAAATTATTTGGGGGAAGTTCAATATTATTCCAATTGAATTATTTACCGGAAAAGTCGACGTCTTTTTCTTCTCCGATTTTTTGCGCCCGCCACTTCTCAAAGGGACAAAAGGATTGACAACCGTTCACGACCTGACCTGGAAACTTTTCCCTGAATATCATACCAAGGACGTCATCGAAGCCCATCAAAAAAAGTTGGAAAAAACAATCGAATTTGGCGATACGATAATCGTTGACTCAGAAAATACAAAGAATGATTTATTAAAACTTTATCCGCAAACAAAACCTAACAAAATCAACGTAATCTACCCCGGCATCGGAAACGAATTCAAACCAAATGATAATAAGCAAAAATTAACAGATATTCTAAAAAAATATAATACTATTGCTACTAATCACTATTCACTAGCCACTAATCACTATCTTCTCTACGTCGGCGCCATCGAACCCCGCAAAAATCTTACTCTTGCTACCGAAATTTTTAGTCAACTTATTAAGACTACAAACGACAACCTACCAACTACAACCTTACAATTTATAATCGTCGGCCGGGCCGGGTGGAAAAATGAAGACGTGTTTAGGTCGATCAAACAGTTAGGTCTCGAAGATCGGGTTATATTTACCGGTTTTGTCGAAGATGAAGACCTGCCATATCTATATAGAGGTGCTCGATTGACCGTCTATCTTTCATCCTATGAAGGTTTCGGGTTACCGCCAATAGAATCTTTAGCCTGCGGTACACCGGTGATTGCCGGTGATAACTCTTCGATGCGGGAAACAATCGATAAAAAATTTTTAGTCGATGTGACGGATAAAAATAAAATTTTAGAAAAAATGAAGTATCTACTTAGTAATAAAACAAATACAAACTCTAACGAAATTCAAGAAAGGTTTGATTGGAGGGTATCTGCAAGAAAATTTCTGAAAATAATTAATGATTTGTAAGGAACAAAAATATTTGTTCCCTACTGATTTCATCTGATTTCATCTGATTTCAT
>PEVZ01000052.1:0-2794 GCA_002779665.1 Candidatus Roizmanbacteria bacterium CG06_land_8_20_14_3_00_34_14
GGTTTCAAATCATTCGAGCGATTGTCGCTCGAAAAAGGTTCGAGCTTCGTTCAGCAATTGCGACACTTTATGAAAAACAAACTATTTCAAATCTTTGCCCTACATTTTTTTAATGATGGCTTTTTGGCCAGCATCGTTTTGCTTCTCCCTTTTATTGCTAAAGATTTAAAATTAACGTTGACACAAGTAGGATTTTTAAGCTCTATTTTTTCACTTTCGGGAATTTTATTATCTTTGCCTGTTGGACATTTAGGTAGCCGATTTGGAGCTATTAAGATTTTAGTATTTACAATGATTTTTTATGGACTGGGATTTTTATTTACTGGCCTATCTCACTCTTATCTATTTTTAATATTTGCTTTTTCTGTTATGTCTATTTCTTTTGGCGCCTTTCATCCTGTGACTTTTTCTCTAGTTGCCAAACTGTCAAAAAAAGAAAAATTGGGAAGAATTATTGGAGATTTTACTGCCGTTGGCGAATTTGGAAGAATCTGCCTTTCCGGTTTTATTTCCTATATCGCTTTCTCAATTGGTTGGAGGCAAACCTCTTTTATTTATGTGATCATCTCTGCTCTTATTCTTTTTATTTTTTTACTTTCCCATTTTCAAAATATTAAGATCTATTCCAAGGAGAATAAAAAAAATGAAAGCCAAAAACAGATAAGTTTTATTGAAATTATCAAAAACAAAAACTTTATTTTGGTCTTACTGATAAATTTTTTCGATAATCTTGCCAGTTCAGCACTTTTTATTTTTCTTCCTTTCTTACTAATTAAAAAAGGTATCAGCCCTTCCATTCTTGGAGCTTTTACCTCGGCTTTTTTTGTCGGAAATTTAATTGGAAAAATGGGGTTAGGAAGGTTGACTGATATGTTTAAAAATACTAAAGTATTTATTATCGCTGAATTATTTATGGTTTTATTTATTATTTTATTAGCTTATAGCAACACAATATTTTTTATAATATTATTTTCGGTTATATTAGGATCGTTAACAATGGGTACGTCGCCTATCCGGACGACGATGGTTACCGAAACTAACGAGCAACACGGTTCATATGAAAAAGCTTTTGCCGTTGGATCTTTTGTCGCTTCTCTATCGAGTGCCATCGCCCCAATAATTCTTGGGTACATCGCTGATTTATATGGCATCGTTAACTCATTTAACCTAACGGCCATATTTGCTCTTTTTGCCGTCTTTTCCGCCTACATCTATGACAAGGAAAAATCTGTTAGAATTAACACAATATGAAACTTTATAATACCTTAACCCGCAACCTTGAAACTTTTAAACCTTTAAACTTTCCTAAAGTTTCTTTCTATACCTGTGGACCGACCGTCTACGATTACACCCATATTGGCCATATGAGGACTTATACAAATAACGATATTCTCAAAAGAACATTAACCTATCTTGGTTATAAAGTTAATCACGTGATGAATGTCACTGATGTTGGACATCTGACAGGAGATGATGATTCGGGAATAGACAAACTGGAGAAGGGCGCAACAAAATCTGATAAAACTGTCTGGGAAGTAGTTAAATTTTTTACTGATAATTTCTTTAAGACGATGGATGCATTAAATATTTCCCGGCCTGACGTTACCTGTAAAGCGACTGATCATATTGAGGAGATGATTCAATTAATCAATAGATTGAAACGTAATGGTTACGTCTATGAGACCAAGGAAGCCGTCTATTTTGACGTTATGAAATTTAAAAATTACGGAAAATTATCCCGACAAAAAATAGAAGAAAAACTTCAAGCAGTTCGAAAAGAAATAAATATTGATACTGAAAAAAAACACCCTGTCGATTTTGCTCTTTGGTTTAAAAGAATCGGTAGATTTGCCGACCACACAATGCACTGGCCGTCACCTTGGGGAGAAGGTTTTCCGGGATGGCATATTGAATGCTCGGCGATGAGTATGAAATATTTAGGCGATTCGATTGATATCCATACCGGTGGCATCGATCATATTCCCGTTCACCACGAAAATGAAATTGCTCAATCGGAAGGAGCAACCGGTAAACAATTTGTAAAATATTGGTTTCATAATAATTTTTTAACGGTTGACGGACAAAAAATGAGTAAGTCATTAGGAAATTTTTATACCCTTAGTGATATTGAAAAAAATAAAATTAATCCGCTATCTCTCAGATTATTATTTCTTCAATCTCACTATCGTCAGTCTCTTAATTTTACTTGGCAATCTGCCCGCGCCAGTCAGGAGGCTTTTAATAGACTGAAAGAAATTGCTACTAATTTGAAAGGTCCAAATTCACAAAGGAAGAAATTGGTCAAATTATCAGATAAATCAATTGCCTATCAACAGCAATTTAAGAATGCTATAGAAAACGATTTGCAGACTGCTCAAGCCGTCGCAGTAATGTGGGATATGATCAAGTCTGACATTGATAATGAGGAAAAATATTTTTTACTAATGGACTTTGATAAAATCTTCGGTTTAAATTTAGATAATATCAATGAAGAAAAAATTGACGCTAATATAATCATATTAGCTGAAAGAAGATTAGAGGCAAGAAAAAAAAGAAATTTTGATCAATCAGATAAGCTTAGAATTAAAATTGAAAAAGCCGGATTTAAGATAGAGGATAAAGGCAACAGCTACACAATCAAAAAATCCACTACAAAACCGATTTAACTTTCTTATAAATTCGTATCACTGGGTGATCAAAGACTGTCCATGTTTCTTCAGCTTGTTCATCTGGGAAGTTAACCTGAAACTTATAGCTTGCAACTTGAAACTTAATTTTTGGGAAAGATTCAAAC
>PEVZ01000052.1:2823-20395 GCA_002779665.1 Candidatus Roizmanbacteria bacterium CG06_land_8_20_14_3_00_34_14
ATTTCTGCTTTGAATGATTTGCAAATATTCTTCTCGATGGTACAAAAATATAATCCGCTTTTGCTAAATGGTCGGCTAATTCTTGTTGGAGTATGGGGCTTTCATCAATATCATAGAAATTGAATGAAATCACTTGATAGACTTTATGAACTTTATAGCTTTCTGACTCAATTGGAATATCAACCACATTGGCTGTCTCTGAAAGAACATAGGATTCATTAGGAATATTCTTATAGATCCACTCAGATGCCTGGAAACGAATGTCAGGATTTTGGTAGATAGAAAGGTAGGCGATACCGGGGACAATAGCGATTATAATAATTATTATTTTTATAAACTTTATAATTTTTATATTCAAAATAAATAAAATTGCAAATATCGTTATCAATGGAAATATAGGTGCTACAAACCTACTCCATTTTGCATATATAATCGCGCTCGGTATAAAATATACTAAAAAGGCAAAACGTAAAAGATTGATTGCCTTGTCTTTCCAACTTAGACTATAAAAGCCTAAAATTCCCAAAATAAATACCGGCCAGCCTAAAGCATAAGGAAATATTTTTTCAAACTGAAATAATAGAGGGATAGTATCAAAAAACTGCCTTGTATAAAAAACCAAGGATCTTCCTAAAGCTACATCCGATTCATAATTTATTGAGCTGATAAAGTCATTAAAATTTAGTAAATTATGGGGAGAAAAAATCACAAAAATAACAATTGTTAAAAAAGCAAAAACAGATAAATCAATTATTTTACTTGCAAATTTATAAGAGTAAAATAAAAATCGATTTTTTGCTATGAGTAATAATATTTTTGATTGCTCAAAACTAAATAATAGTACTGAAAATGGGACTATCAAAAAAATTGTCGAAGAAACCTTGGTCGCCAATGATAGACCAGAAACTATCGCACACTTTAATACAAAAGATGCCGTGCTGATTTTTCTATCTACAAACAATAATGAATAATAAATAATCATTAAATAAAATAACATCAAGAGCGACTCCGTTGTCCCAAAATGAGCAAACTGGATGGCATACGGTGAAAATATTATCAACAGCGAAGAAATTAAGGTCAAAAAAGGCGATTCTTTTTTAGTTATTATTTTTATAATCTTTATAATAACTATAAAACTTATAACCGATGCGATCGCCGATATTATCCTCAGACCAATCGTCGCATCTACATTTAATAAAAAAGTAATAATATAGCCAAGATAAAGTGGCAATTGACCATAAGCAAAAAAATGCGGATTAAAACAATTTTGAAAATTGTTGATTGAAAATTGAAATTTGTTTGGAAATTGGAAATTGGAAATTGGAAATTTACAGTTTAGTTGATGAACTGCATTTGCCATATTTCTTTCATCCGGATGCATCGGATAGGGTAAACCCCAGCCAATATTAACAAACATAGAATAAACCAAAAGAATGAACAACCCAATAACCAATAACCTGTAACCGATAACCAAATAATGTTTCCCGTTGATTTTTTTCATATAGGATAGTATTATTGTACAGACAAACATATGAAATATGAATTAACTTTCCTAACAAAGGAAGAAATAGAATTGAAAAATATCAAGGACATTATAGCATCTTACAAGGGTAAGGTAATAAGTGAAGAAAAATTAGGAGAAAGAACTTTGGCTTACACAATTAAGAAAAATCACACCGCTCTTTTTTTCACTTTACAAATAGAGATTGATAAAAAAAATGTCTTAGAATTTAAAAATAAGCTTAATCTTAACGAAAAAATTTTAAGATATTTATTATTAGTCAAGAGTTAAGAATATGTCCAGCCGTTCGCTAAACCGAATAGTTTTGATAGGAAATTTGACAAGAGATCCGGAGCTGAAATATACGCCAACCGGTACGGCAATTTGCACCTTTAGTGTTGCCACTAATCGAAATTGGACATCAAGTGACGGTCAGGTCAAAGAGGAAGTCCAATATCACAGAATCGTTGCTTGGCAAAAATTAGCCGAACTTTGTGGAAAATTACTAAATAAAGGACGAAAAGTATTTGTTGAAGGACGTATGACTTATAGAACCTATACCGGTAAAGATGGGGTTCAAAGGACGATTGCAGAAATTGTTTTGGATGATTTTATAGTTTTTGGTGACGGTAAAAAGGTAATAATATCATCAGAGCAAGAAGAGACAATTAAAACGGAAGTTACAAAAATAGAACCACCAAAAGAAAAATCAAAAGAAGAATCAGTCAACCCGGATGATATACCATTTTAGTTCAAAGTCTTTAAAGTCCTTAAAGTTCATAGAGTCAAAAGCTTTATAGACTTTATAGACATTATAAACTTTATAAGCTAATTAATATGAATAAATGTTTTTTTTGTCAGTTTAAAAGTAATCCAAGTTATAAAGAGGTAGATAATTTACAAAAATTTATTACACCAAGAAAGAAGATTTTAAATCGTGAAAAGACTAATGTTTGTGCAAAACATCAAAGGATGTTAACTAAGGAATTAAAGTATGCGCGCTATTTGGCTCTATTGCCTTACGTATCTTATCAGGGTTTGCGTTAAGGATTTTTTCTTCTTATAATGGACTATTATGCAGATAATTATTCCTTTAACAGATACAGATCATTGCATCTTAAAAGAGGGTCAGGATGTAGATTTTGAAACTCCGTTTCTTCAGAAAAAAACTGAGGAAGAAGTAAATATTTCTATCGCTAAAAACTTAAATGTTTCTCCGGAAAAAATATTTCATTTTTTAAAAAAATTTGTTGGTGAAACAATAGAAAAAGATGAGACTATAGCTTTAAACAAGGGCATTTTTACAACTAAAAAAATTATTTCTAAATATTCTGGGTTAATCAAGGAAATCAATCATTCTGATGGATCGATTACCATACTTAGTAAAAGTAAGACCGAGAATACATTTAATTCCTATTTTAAAGGTAAAGTTAATAAAATTAAAAAAAATGAATTATCAGTTGAGGTAAGTAAGGGTGAAGAATTTCCCGGAAAAAATATTAGTCAAAACTTTGGCGGAAAGACTTTTTTTGTCGATGAAGATGCAGACTTTAATTCAGAAAATGTCTTTAATAGTGTAATTGTATGTGAGGAAATAACCCCTTACTACCGGGCTAAAGCCGAAGCGCTTGGTTGCCGGGGTTTTGTCAGTCTATCTAAACTTTCCGGAGATTCTGAAATTCCAACTGCCCAACTAAAAAATATAAATGATTATAAAAAAGTTGTTAAGACGAAATTTACCTATTGCACTATCCTTACCAATTCAAGTACTATTTACTTTTATCTATGAAAAATAATAAAAATAAACTGACAGATTTTCTTCTTTTGCTTTCATTCATTATCCTTATTTTTGGCAGTGGCTATAAATTAGGTGAGTATAAAAGCCGTTTTACCTCCCTACAACCTACAACCTACAACCTACAACCTGATGTCAATTTTGACCTTTTCTGGGAAACTTGGAATAAATTAAACGAAAGATATGTTGACCAAAAGAAAGTAGATAAGAAAAAAATGTATATGGGTGCGATTAAAGGAATGGTCGCCTCAATCGAAGACCCTTATACTTTTTTTCTAACACCTGATGAAAATAAACAGACAAAAGATGATTTGGGCGGTAAATTTGAAGGAATTGGAGCTCAACTTGGATTAAAAGATAATAGAATAGTCATAATTTCACCATTAAAAAAATCTCCAGCTGAGACGGCCGGTGTCAGAGCAGGTGACTTTATTAACAAGGTTAATGATGTTTCCACAAATAGTTGGACTCTTTCTCAAGCGGTTTCTAAAATTCGTGGACCAAAAAATACTAAGGTTAAATTAACACTTGAAAGAAATAGTAAAGAAATTGAGGTGACTATTGTCCGCCAGCAAATTATCGTTGCTTCAGTCGAAAATTCTTATGAAAAAAATATTGCTATTCTTAAAGTCAACCAATTCGGAGATAATACTAATGATGAGTGGGATAAAGTCGTCCAAGATATCAGTGAGAAATGGTCAAAAAAACAAGTCACCGGTTTAGTATTGGATTTGCGCGATAATCCCGGTGGATATTTAGATAGTTCAGTTTACCTTGCCTCAGATTTTTTACCCTTAGGAAAATTGGTAGTCAAACAGGAGGCTACTTTATACGGAGACAAAGAATACCGGGTCTCAAGAATTGGATCACTAAAAGACATTCCCATGGTCATATTAATTAATAAAGGCTCAGCTTCAGCATCAGAAATTTTGGCCGGTGCACTTCGCGACCATAAGCGAGCCCAGTTAGTCGGAGAAAAAAGTTTTGGCAAAGGTTCAGTCCAAGAGGCACTTGACCTTAGCCAAGGAGCAGGACTGCACGTGACTGTAGCCAAATGGGTTCTACCAAATGGTGATTGGATAAATGGAAAAGGAATTGAGCCAAAGATTAAAATTGTCAATGAAATTAAGGAAGGTAATACACTTTCTAAAGAAACAGATAAACAACTGCAAAGGGCAGTGGAAATTTTAATTAAATAGCTATGAAAAAACTTTTAATTATTTTGTTTTTCCTAATAATCGTTATTTTTATCGTGACTATTTATTTCCCAAAAAATTTAAAAAATAATTCCAATCAACAATTAACAAATGTTCCAACTGATAAAATTTCACAGACAAGTTTTCCACCTATTCTTGGTATTCATTACAAAATGATCGATAGTCAGACAGCTACGCAAAATAAATTAGTTGAGGGAGCCTATATTACTCAGGTTATTAAAGATTCTCCAGCCGCTCAAGCCAATCTTCAGGAAGAGGATATAATTACCGAAATCGATGGACGCGAAATTTCCAAGCTTGATAAACAGTCTATTTATAACTTAATTTCAGCCTTGAAACCCGGCTCTCAGGTTAATCTATTAATATGGAGAAATAATATAATCAAATCCTTCTTAGTCAATCTCAAATATAAATAATCAAATTAAAACAGTTTATTTTCCTCAATGTTACACCATAATATTACGGTGTAACATGACTCATAACAAATAGATATTCGTGCGTAATTATTGTATTGGTATATCGAGATTTTTTTACTTTTCTGACAATCCAAACAACTACTTTTGTAGGTTATAAGCGGTAGACATATAAATACTACTGTGTAATATTACGAAGTAGTATGATTAGACTTTCATATTTAAAAATAAAAGAGGAAGATTACAATAAAATATTTTCAATATTTTATAAAGTAATTGGAGAAACTGAGAACAAAGACGAATTTAATCGTATTTTAATTGATTTATTAACACCCGCAGAACGAATTATGCTAATTAAACGCATCGCAGTTATTTATTTACTTTTGAAGGATATTGATTATTTGACAATTTGTAGGGTTTTAAAAGTATCTAATGGAACTGTTAGTAAATATCGGCTTTTAATGGAGGATAGTAAAGGTATTGTTCCAGTAATAAAAAAAATGATTAAGAACGAAAAAATATGGTTATTTTTTGAGGAAATATTTAGTGAGATCTTTTATCCAGGTCTACCTGGAATTAGTTGGACGGCCGCATGGGAAATGAGAAACAAATTAGAAAATAAAAAGGAAAGGGGGTTGTAAAATTTTAAATACTACTCCCTAATATTACGGAGTAGTATTTACTTTAAATCAAATTTAACCAAGTAAATGGTATAATATTACTATGAAAATAAATGCTTTGAAAAATTTACATCATCACCCGGCGTAAGGCGGGAGGTGATTCTTTTCTAAAAAAGCAACTTACCCGCCCACAGGCGGGATTTTTTTTAGGGTCTGTTCCCGACTATGTAGGGATTACGGACCCTGATCCTTCCGAAGTGAAGTTTTGACTGCGTGGCTGTAAGCCTCGAGTCGAACCTGAACGGAGGAGGATTGGTTACAAATTAAAATATTTAAACTATGATTACAAAAATTAAAAAGCTTTACATTTGTTACCCAAGCGGTAACATTAACGCGATAGTTGAGGATAATATTCCAAAACGAGACTATTCTTCTGTAGCAGAAAGAATTATAAATACATATAACAAAAATAAACCTGTTGAAGATCAGGTCGAGCAAGTTGCTTTTATTGATAAACCAACCAATAAAAAAGCTATCTCATCTTTGTCATTGTCCGGTAATGAGTTTTCCGGAAATGCTGTTTTATGTCTTGGAACTTTAAAACTTAAGAACAAAAAAGAAGGTAAATTTCAAATATCAGGCTCAAAACAGATTTTAAAAATCTTTAAAGATGATAATGGTTTTATTAATGGTAAAATGCCAATGTTTGAATTCGAAGGAAAAATCAATCAAACTAAAGAAGGTTATCAAATTATTCCTTTGCAAGGAATAACTCAAATTTTAGTTTTTAAAAACTTCGATAAAAACGATTTGTGGTTAAAAAATGAAGCTCAAAAAATAATTAAAAATAACGGTTTAGAAAAATCATTAGCTGTCGTCATCGACTTTATAAACAAAGAGAATAATATTTTTAAAATAAAACCATACGTATATTTTAGAAAGGGATTAGTTTATGAATTACTTCGAGAAACTGCCTGTGGAAGTGCCACAACAGCCATAGGAATTTATTTATCGTTCTTAACAAATAAATCTATTCAGTATCAGAAAGTTGTCCAACCTAGCGGAGATTCTTTATATATTTCAGTAGGAAAAATTAATAATCAATTTGAATCATATTTATCGGGTAAAGTTAAAATTTTATACCAAGGACCGTTTGATTTAAATTAATTGTTATAAATTTGTATAATACAAATATGGTAAACAAAATAAAGGTTCAAAAATTAGCCGGTTTCAGAGATTATTTTGCTGAAGATGTAAAAGTTAGAGAGCATGTCATCAATATTTTTAAAAAAGTATTTGAAAAATATGGTTATGAGCCATTGGAAACCCCTGCTCTTGAAAATAGTAATATATTTGTTGGCGAATTGGGTGATGAGGCGGAGAAATTATTCTACAAATTTAAAGATAACGGTGGGCGAGACGTGATGCTTAAATATGATGTTATGACACCAATGTGTAGAGTCGTTGCTGAGAATATAAATAATATAATTTTTCCATATAAAAGATATCAAATCCAAAGCGTTTGGAGAAGCGAAAAACCACAGAAGGGTCGATTCAGAGAATTTACCCAATGTGATGCTGATACGATTGGAAGTAGCTCAGTTATTTGTGACGCAGAGTTCATCCAAATGGGCATTGAAGCTCTGACAAATATAGGATTTAAGGAATTTCGGGTAAATATCAATAATAGAAAATTACTCAGTGGAATTATCCAGTTTGCCGGTGCGACTGAAAAGGAATTTATCCTTATTTGTATCTCGATTGACAAATTGCCAAAAATAGGGAGAGATAATGTCAAAAAAGAATTAATTGAAAAAAGGAAGATTAGCTCTGAAGTAGCCGAAAAAATTTTGGACGTTATTACGTTAACTGGCGAGACTAATGAATTGTTAGAAAAATTAAAAAAACAACTTAACAACATCCCAATTGCCATGGAGGCAATAGATGAACTTGAAACGATATTTAACTATTTTAAAACCATAAAGCTTAATGAAAAATTTTATCGATTCACTCCTTTCATAGCCCGAGGCCTTGCTTATTACACCGGACCGGTCTGGGAATTTGAAATTTTAGAGGGTGAGGTCGGTTCGGTTGCCGGTTGTGGCCGATATGATAATATAATCGGTAAGTTTGCCGGAAGAGAAATTGCTGCCACAGGTGGGTCTTTTGGAATAGAGAGATTAGTTGAAGTAATTAAATCACGAAAGATGATTAATTTTTCTGCAAATTCAGCTAAGTCCTTAGTAACCGTATTTAATACAGATCTTTTTAATAATTCTTTAATCATCGCCGATCAATTGCGAAAAAATAATATCTCTACAATTCTTTATCCTGTCCCAACAGAAAGGTTAGACAAACAACTAAAGTACGCTAATAAAAAAAATATTCCCTACGTGATTATCATTGGGCCGGAGGAAGTCGCTAATAAAACCGTCGTTTTGAAAGATATGAAGACGGGAGAACAAAAGAAATTGACTGTTGAAGAGGTTATTGATCAACTAAGCCTATAAATGGATGAAATTGGATAGAATTAGATGTAATCAGATATAATTAGATAAAAACCGATTATATCCAATTTCATCCGATTAAATCTGATTATATCTATTATGCAAATAAATCCCAACATCGCCATTATCGAAGCCTTGCCCGGAGTCGGAGGAGATGAGTCCAAGCTCTGGATGGAGGAATTACTTGAATCATACTTATTGTTTGCTCAAAAAAAAGGATTTAAAAAATCTAATCTTGATGAAAAAACAATTCAAATCAATGGACCGGGCGCTTTTCAAATGTTTAAAAATGAAACTGGAGTCCATCGAGTCCAGCGAATTCCTGACACCGAGAGAAAAGGGAGGATACATACTTCAACTTGTATTATGGTCGTTCTTCCCCAAATTATTCAGTCTGACACTCGAACAAATCCAAGTGATCTTGATTGGCAATTTTATAGATCGGGTGGGCACGGAGGACAAAATGTCAATAAAGTTTCTACCGCTGTTCGTTTAATTCATAGGCCGACTGGAATCGTCGTTACAGCCAGCCGAGAAAGAGATCAGCAGGCTAATCGTAAAATTGCTTTAGATTTATTGAATGCCAAGCTTTATCAACTTGAGGAAGAAAAGAAAAAAGGAATGAGAAATTCATACGTGACAAATGTTGGGATAGGGGATCGGGCTGAAAAAATCCGCACTTATAATTTCCCGCAAAATCGTCTTACTGATCACCGAGTCGGCAAAAGCTTTCATAATCTTGAGGATATAATTTCCGAAGGCAAGTGGGATAAAGTTTTTGCTATCCAATGAAAAAAAGATCCTTGATTTCCTTATTAAAAAATCGCGAATATATTCTACTTCAAATAGGCATTTTCATTTCACGCTCCGGTACTTTTATGCAGGACGTCGCCGTCAACTGGCAACTTTACCAATTAACCAAATCCCCCTTATCACTCGGTATATTAGGGTTGGCAAAATTTATCCCGGTTCTAATTTTTTCAATGATATCAGGAATGGCCGCTGACGTTTTTAACAGGAAAAAAATCATTTTTCTGGTCCAGATTTTTTCTATTTTTAACGCCTTGGCTTTAGCTATCTTAACAATTACAGGAAGAATTACACCACTACTTATATATATTTTAGTCGGAATGGAAGCTGGTCTTTATTCTTTTGAGACCCCGTCACGTCAATCTATGTTACCAAACTTAGTCGGAAAAGAAGATTTTCCCCTCGCCGTAAATATTAATAATATTCTTTTTAATTCAACTAATTTTATTGGACCGGCAATTTCCGGGTTTATCATTGCCATATCTGGAGTTCAGACTGTCTATCTTATAAACGCTTTCAGTTTTTTAGCCGTTTTAATTGCATTAATATTAATGAAACCTTTGACTAAAAATTTTGAAAAGCAACCGTCTTTTAATTTTAGAGGAATCAAAGAGGGGATAGATTTTGTTTTTAAAACACCACTTATTTATGGATCTATGTTCATTGATTTTGTGGCAACTTTTTTTGCGTCGGCTACGACTCTTATGCCCATTTTTGCCGTCGATATTCTAAAAGTAGGTCCAAAGGAATTAGGTTTTCTCTATGCCGCCCCTTCAATTGGAGCTATTATTGCCGGAATAATATTTCCTTTTATGAATAAATTCAAAAGTAAGGGAAAACTACTCATCCTTAGTGTTTGTTTTTATGGTTTAAATATTATCCTTTTTTCTATTTCAAGAAACTTTTATCTTTCTCTCATATTTATTGGCCTATCAGGAGCAGGTGATATGATTTCAGCCGTTATTCGTAATGTCATTCGGCAGATGAATACTTCTGATGATTTAAGAGGTAGGATGACGGCCGTTAATATGGTATTTTATACTGGAGGACCACAACTTGGCGAAACTGAAGCAGGACTGGCAGCCAGTTTTATGGGGACACCGCTTTCCGTCGCTTTTGGCGGGATGGCCACGATACTCGCAACAATTTATATTGCCGTCAAAACCCCGGAATTGTTTAATTACAGAGATAGGATCTAAATTTAAATAATCCATTGAATAATTGCCGTCTCGTCTGATATAATAATTATCTTATGAAAGCAAAGGTACACCCAATATATTATAATGACGCTCAAGTAGTTTGTGCTTGTGGAAATACGTTTACAACCGGATCGACCAAACAAACGATCACAGTTGAAGCCTGCTATAAATGTCATCCTTTTTATACCGGAGAACATAAATTCTTAAATAGAAAAGGAAGAGTCGATTCATTCCAGAAAAAAATGGCTTTTGCAGTAAAATATAAAAGCTCTAATGCAGGAAAAAAACAAAAAGATAATAAGGGCGAAAAAAATGTAAAATCATTACGTGAACTTTTGGGAGAATAATGATACAATTAAATACCTTAGAAATCAGGTGCAAAAATAAATCCTGATAAAATACTCGATAAAGTCGAGATACGGTAAAAATATGGCAAACTCAAATAAAAAAAATCAGGTTGAAACAATCTCCGAGATTGTTGAAAAAAATCAAAATATTTTACTTATTAAAATAGGTAAAACTACTCATCAAAGTTTAGAGACACTTCGTAAAGAACTGTTAAAAAGTAATTCAAAAATAAAAGTAATCAAAAATACTTTGTTTGAAAAGGCTATCAATAAAATTGCTATAAAAAATGAGATTTATAAAAATTTAAAAAAACAATTTTTACCTTTAAAGGAAACGGCTGGATTAGTTACCCTTTCCGAAAAGTGGAATGAAGGACTTAAAGCTGTTTATACATTTGCTAAAAAAGATGCTTCCTTAAGTCTTAGAATGTCACTCTTAGATAAAACTCTTTATGATTCAGCAAAAACTATACAAATGGCAGAGCTTCCAAGCAAAGAGGAATTGTTAGGTAAAATCATAGGCAGTATGAAGAGTCCGATGAGTAAATTTGTCTATGCATTGAAGTTTAATACCAACAAACTAGTCTATATTTTGAAACAAAAGAGTACAAATTAAAATAAATCCGATCCTCCTACGCTAAAGCTACGGAGGACGAAGGGAGGTGAATATATAAAATGACTGAAATAAAATTATCTGATAAACTACAAAAAATTGCGAGCGAAATCGAAACTTTGACAGTAGTTGAGATGGCTGAACTTGCCAAATATTTAGAAGAAAAATTTGGTGTTTCTGCTATGCCAGTTGCCGCAGCTGCTTCCGCCTCCGCAGGAACTGCTACGGCGGACAAGGAAGAAAAAACCAGCTTTACCGTTGTTTTGACTGCCACCGGAGACAATAAATTAGGAGTAATCAAAGCTGTTCGAGAAATTCTTCCTAACTTAGGTCTTATGGACGCCAAAAAATTAGTAGAGTCTGCACCAAAAGATTTGTTAGTTAATGTCAAGAAAGAACCAGCCGAAGAAGCAAAGAAAAAGATTGAAACCGCCGGAGGTAAAGTTGAACTTAAATAAAAATTAAATCCGACCAATATAACCAATAAATGATTAAATAAGAAAACAAAATATTTAATTAAATTGGTTTATTTGGTTTATTAAGACATTGATAAATTCATTGGTAATTATTGGTCGGATTGGTAGTATTGGATTATTCAAATAAATATTGTTGAATTCGTTTTTAAATCTCTGTACAATGACATATGGTAAAAAATTCTGATTCCTACGATGGAAGTTCTATCGTCGTTCTTGAAGGACTTGAACCAGTTAGAAAAAGGCCAGCAATGTATATTGGAACCACTGCTCAGTACGGAGTCAACCACTGCTTAAATGAAATAATTGACAACTCAATTGATGAGGCTTTAGCCGGATTTTGTAAAAAGGTAGAAATAAGAATTGAAGATAATGGCTATATGACCGTCATTGACGATGGGCGAGGAATTCCTGTCGACAAAGTGCCAAAATATAATGTTTCTGCCTTAGAAATGGTCATGACTAAGCTTCATGCCGGTGGAAAGTTTAACGATGGCGCCTATAAAGTATCAGGGGGACTTCACGGAGTTGGAGCTTCGGTCGTCAATGCTTTATCAGATCATACCATCGTCGAGGTAAGACGAGATAAACAAATTTATAGACAAGAATATAAAAGAGGTATTCCATTGTCTCCGGTAAAAAAAGTGGAAAAATCAATTTTAAATTTTAATTTTGAACAGGGGACGGCTGTTTCTTTTTTACCTGATAAAAAAATTTTTAAAGAAACTATTGAAATTAATAATAGTATCTTTAAAAAACAGGTAAAAGAAAGAGCCTACTTAATAAACAATGTCTATTTTAGGATTTTTAATAAAAAAACTTCTGAAAAATATGCCTATTTTTTTGATGGTGGAATAATTTCCTTGCTTCGGGATATGAATCGGGGAAAAAAGACTCTGCACGATGCTATCTACATCCATAAAAATGTCGATAATAAAGATGTCCAAGTTGCTATTCAATATAATCAGTCGCTTAATGAAAATATTCATACTTTTGTTAATGTCATTAATACTCAGGAAGGTGGCACTCATTTGACCGGTTTCAAAACAGCTCTTACCAAAGCTATAAATAATTATGCTAAAAAAGAATTAGGTGAAAAAGATAAAAATAGCGAAACTTTTTCCGGGGACGATGTCAAAGAAGGATTGGTAGCAATCGTCTATATAAAAATGTCAGCCTCGGATTTGCAATTTGAAGGACAGACAAAAACTAAACTTGGCAACTCTGAAATTCAAACATTAGTTCAACAAACGGTATTTGAATATTTGGAAACTTATTTCGAGGAGAACCCAAAAGTCGGTAAAGAAATATTAGGTAAGATTTTCTTAGCTCAAAAAGCCCGACTGGCGGCCAAAGCGGCCAAAGAGGCAGTCATGAGAAAGGGCGCTCTTGAAGGAGCCACTCTTCCGGGAAAATTAGCCGACTGTCAGGAAAAAGATCCGTCACTTTGTGAAATATTTATGGTCGAAGGTAATTCAGCCGGTGGTACCGCCAAAGAAGCAAGGAATAGAAAATTCCAGGCCATTCTCCCGCTTCGTGGTAAGATTTTGAATACGGAAAGAGCTTATTTAGACCGTGTCTTAGCTTTTAAGGAAATTAAGGATTTGGTCATCGCCTTAGGTATGGGAATTGGAGAGAATATCAACTACGCCAAACTACGATACCATAAGATCATCGTTATGACTGATGCCGATGTCGATGGAGAACACATATTGACTCTTATTTTGACATTTTTCTTTAGACATATGCCCGACGTCATCCGCAAAGGTCATCTTTACGCCGCTCAACCACCTCTTTTCAAAGTCCAACAAGGTAAGCAAGTCCATTACGTGTATTCTGATGAAGAAAAAGATAAACTTGTAGATGAACTGTTGGCAAAACAAACAAGCCAACCAAATGTCCAACGCTATAAGGGTCTTGGAGAAATGAATCCTGATCAACTTTGGGATACGACGATGAACCCGGAAAGAAGAATATTGAAGCAAATTTTAATTTCCGATGCTGAAGAAAGCGATCGGGTTTTTTCGATGTTGATGGGTGATGAAGTTCCGCCAAGAAAAAAATTTATCGTTACCCATGCCAAGATGGCAAACCTTGATTTATAAATTAAGGTCTGACCTTGTCAGCGACTCAACTTAAGGTCAGACCTTATTAAAAGTTTTTATAATATTTATATGAATTTAGCTAAACTTTCCGCAGGGAAAAATGTTCCGCAAGAAGTTAATGTATTTATTGAAATCCCTCAAGGTTCATCGATAAAATATGAGCTTGATAAGAAATCAGGGGTGGTGATGGTTGATCGTTTTAATTTTTCCGCCATGTTTTATCCATTTAATTATGGATTTATTCCTGGGACAAAAGCCGAAGACGGCGACTCAACCGATGTTTTGGTTATTTCAA
This sequence comes from Candidatus Roizmanbacteria bacterium CG06_land_8_20_14_3_00_34_14, assembly GCA_002779665.1. Taxonomy (GTDB): domain Bacteria; phylum Patescibacteriota; class Microgenomatia; order UBA1406; family GWC2-37-13; genus GWC2-37-13. The sequence goes on from PEVZ01000052.1 coordinate 16,719, forward strand.
GCTATTCAGTCGCACCGGGTACTGTCATCCCAAGTCGTCCAATTGGGATGCTTGAGATGGAGGACGAGGCCGGAATTGATACAAAGATAATTGCCGTCCCGACTTTAAAAGTTGATCCATTTTTTGCTAAAATAAACGATGTCTCAGATCTTGATGAAATGACCAAAAAAAAGATACAACATTTTTTCAATCATTATAAAGAGCTTGAACCAAATAAATGGGTCAAAACAAAAAGTTTCCTGGGTAAGGAAGAAGCATATAGAGATATTAAGAAATCGATTAAATAAATGTAGGGGTTGGTCTTGTACCAACCTTCGTAGGGAACAAAAATTTTTGTTCCCTACAATAAATTATGGCAAACAATATTCAGGTAACAGAAATTAATAGCGAAATGAAGTGCGCGTATTTGGATTACGCAATGTCTGTCATCGTCTCACGGGCGCTCCCTGACGTCCGAGACGGCCTAAAACCAGTCCACCGGAGAATTCTTTATGCTATGTATAAATTAGGGTTGACTTCCAGTGCCCGATTTTCCAAATCAGCCAAAGTGGTCGGAGAAGTCTTGGGTAAATATCATCCTCACGGTGATTCATCAGTCTATGAGGCCTTGGCAAGATTAGCGCAGACTTTTTCTATGCGTTATCCTTTGATAAAAGGACAGGGTAACTTCGGGTCAATTGACGGAGATCCGCCGGCAGCTATGCGTTATACCGAAGTTAAAATGGCTAAAATTTCCGATGAGATGGTCGCTGATATTGAAAAAGAGACGACTCCATTTATAGACAATTTTGATGGATCACTCAAAGAACCTGTCTATCTTCCCGCTAAACTGCCAAATCTTTTACTTATGGGTTCTGAAGGAATTGCCGTCGGTATGGCAACCAAAATTCCACCTCACAATCTGACTGAGTTGGTCGACGCTTTAGTTTTTATGATTGATAAATCAACTCTCGGCGATGAAAAAAAAGCTAAAAAAACACCCATGGAAGATATTAAAGAATTAATGTTTAATACTACCTTGGAAGATCTTTTAACATTTGTCAAAGGACCGGATTTCCCGACTGCAGGTATAATTTATGGTCATGCTGATATAAAAGAAATGTATGCCACCGGTCGAAAATCGATTATGATGCGTGCCCGAGTGACCGATGAGGATATGGGTAAAGGCAAGGTCGCCATCATCGTTAATGAATTACCATATCAGGTTAATAAATCATTACTTGTTGAAAAAATAGCCAACTTGGTCACCGATAAAAAAATTGTTGGTATTTCCGATCTTCGGGATGAGTCTGACCGCGATGGCATCCGAGTCGTTATCGAATTAAAAAAGGATGCTTCCTATAAAAAAGTATTAAATAATCTTTTTAAATTTACTAATCTACGAACGACTTTTCCGGTCAATATGGTTGCTTTAGTTGATGGAGTTCCTCAAACATTATCTTTGAAAACAATTTTAGAAATTTATATTAGAAATCGGGTTGAAGTCATCGTTAAAAGGTCAGAGTATGAATTGGCTGAAGCCAAGGCACGAGCCCATATTCTCGAAGGATATTTAATTGCTTTAGACCATATTGACGAGGTAATTGCCGTTATTAAAAAATCTAAAGATGAGCCGGAAGCCAAGGCAAAATTAATGAGTAAATTCGGTCTTTCGATGATCCAGGCCCAGGCAATTATGGAGATGCAGTTAAGACGTTTGACAGGACTTGAAAGAAACAAAATCGAGGATGAACTTGCCCTTCTCAAAGAAACAATTTCATACTTAGAGAGCTTGCTAAAAGATGTATTTAAAATACTCAAAGTTATAAAAGATGAGATAATCTATTTAAAAACTAAATACGGAGATGAACGTAAAACTCAGGTGATGAAATTCAAACCGGGCGAAATTACCGATGAACAACTGATTGAGAATAAAGAAGTAATTGTTGTTTTGACTAAGGAAGGCTATATTAAGCAGATTCCTCGGGAAACTTTTAGACTCCAACATCGGGGTGGTAAAGGAGTCTCAGGTATGGAGACAAAGGATACTGATAATGTATATTATATAACGACCGCCATGACTCACGATTATATGCTTTTCTTTAGTAATCAGGGTCGGGTTTTTCAAACAAGGGTCTGGGATGTACCGGTTGGTTCACGAATTTCCAAAGGTAAAGCGATTATTAATCTCGTTGCTTTAAAACCTGAGGAAAAAATCACCTCAATTCTTAGCTATAGCGTCGAGACGATGGGTAAGGCTAAAAATATGTTTGTCGTTATGTCTACTAAGTATGGTACAGTCAAAAAGTCCTCATTTGAGGATTATATCAACATCCGAACCAACGGTATTATTGCAATAAGATTAGAGAAAAATGATGAACTGCTTTGGGTCAAGTTGACCGATGGATTAAAGAATGTCATCTTAGCTTCAAAGAATGGTAAAGCGATTGTATTTAAAGAAAAGGAAATTAGGTCAACTGGCAGGGCCTCAATCGGTGTCAAAGGAATGGATATTGAGCCAACCGCAGATCACGAAGTCATTGCCGCTGACGTCTTTTCTGACGCCGAATTTAAAAAGGATATTTTAGTTTTGACTGAAAGAGGAATTGGCAAAAAAACTAAACTTTCTAATTTTAAAGGTCAACATCGCGGAGGTAAAGGAGTTAAGATCACCTCAGTTGATAAAAAAATAGGTTCGGTCGCTTATTCTGCAATTATCGAGCCTGAAGATACGACTTTAATAATAACCAGCGCCTTAGGTCAAATTGTTAAAATGGATATTGAAAATATACCTTCGAGGTCAAGGACAGCTAAAGGGGTAATCTTGATGAGATTTTCCGATAAAACTGACAGAATTGTCAGTGCCACTAGCGTCTAAAATATGGTATAATTCCCCTATGTTTATCGACGGTCGTAAAATCGCCAATAGCCTCTTAGGAATACTTAAAAAAGAACGTAAAACTATAAAAAAACGGATTGGTCTATCAGTGTTTTTAGTTGGTAATGCTCCTGATCAACTATCTTTTGTAAAAATCAAATCAGAAATGGCCAAAGCCTTAAAGATCGATTTTAAATTCATTCATCTGACCAAAACCCCAAATTTTATTGATTTTGCCAATCTACTGAAAAAGGAAGTTTTTAACCCAAATGTCACCGGAATTATAATTCAACAACCGCTTCCAGCCCAACTTTCAACTGATAGCATTTATGATTATATTCCATTGTCAAAAGAGATTGAGGGTCATAAACGAAAAACAGAATTTATTTTTCCACTCGGACTGGCCGTTATGACCTTGATTAAATATATTTATTATGGAAAAAAGAAAGAGGATATTAATTTTGTTGATATGAAAAAGGACAGGGTCCTATTCAAAAATATTCTTAAAAGCAAAAAAATAGTTATCGTGGGAAGGGGTATGACCGGCGGGATGCCAATTGGAAAAACACTTGGTAGTCTTAATATTAATTATATAAGTACTAATTCTACCACAGTCGAACCGGAGTCATATTTTAAAACCGCCGACCTGATTATCACTTCAACCGGAAAAAAAGTCATTGAACCGTCAATGTTAAAACCCGGCGTTGTCCTGATTAACACTGGAGTAAGAAAAGAAAATGGTAAGTTAAAAGGAGATTACGAAGAGAGTGAGATAAAAGATATCGCTTCATTTTATACACCAACCCCGGGCGGAAGCGGA
>PEVZ01000052.1:20428-21708 GCA_002779665.1 Candidatus Roizmanbacteria bacterium CG06_land_8_20_14_3_00_34_14
CTTCATTTTATACACCAACCCCGGGCGGAAGCGGACCAATCGACGTAGTTTACCTGTATAAGAATTTAATAGATGCCGCAAAGCTACAGATATAATACGAATGCCACGAATAAAGAAATTCGAATGCTACGAATTATACGAATATTCGCATAATTCGTAGCATTTGCATAAATTCGTAGATTCGTATTATGATTGTTATTACAGGCCAGACTGCCACCGGAAAAACAAAACTTGCACTTGAACTTGCTAAAAATATTCCGCCCCCTGGCGGAGGAGAATTAATCAACTTTGACTCCCGTCAAATCTATAAGTATTTAGACATAATCACTGGAAAAGACCTACCTAAGAATTCAGAATTTATAATTCAGAATTTAGAATTAAAAAGCAAATATAATATTGGTTATTACTCTCTTGCTATTTATAACCATTTAAAACCATTTACAACTAGACTCTGGCTGTACGACGTCGTCACCCCCGATCAATACTTTTCCTCATTTGATTTTGTTGAAAAAGTAAAACCGGTAATCGATGACATAAAAAAAAGGGGTAAAATTCCAATACTTGTTGGTGGCACTTATCTATATCTCAAACATTTACTTTATGGATTTAATGATAATAATGTTCCACCAAACTTTGAACTTAGAAAAAAACTTAACACTAAAACAGTTAAGGAACTTCAGGATATTTTAAAAAAACTTTCACCCGAATCTTTTAATCTATTAAACCACAGTGATGTTAATAACCCAAGACGCTTAATGCGTAAAATTGAAGTCGCAATATTTAACTCAGCCGACTTAACTGATTCAACTGACTCTGACAGATTAAATCCGATTTCATCCGGTTTTATCCGATTTCATCCGAAGATAATCGGCTTAAAATACCAGGACAAATCTAAACTCCGCCAGGTGATTGAGAAAAGAGTAGGGGAGAGACTTGAAAACGGTGCCATTGATGAAGTAAAAAGTATTTTGAAAATGGGTTACAAATCTTCTGACCCAGGACTAAAAACCATCGGCTATCAACAGATAATTAAATATTTGAATAACGAATTGACAAAAGAAAAAGCTATTGAAGATTGGATAAATAAGGAAGTCCAATACGCTAAACGTCAGTTGACTTTTATGAAAAAAGACTCTAACATTCAATGGAGAGAAATATAATAAAAACTTTAATTAATTAAAGTTTTTATTTGTTTAACATCTTCTTCTATCTGCTTCACCAAACTTGTGACTGACTGGAACTTTATTATTCCTCTCAGATATTTTACGATTTCTATTTTA
>PEVZ01000056.1 GCA_002779665.1 Candidatus Roizmanbacteria bacterium CG06_land_8_20_14_3_00_34_14
AATGATATTGCAACTGCTAATGATTTGTATAAATCAAAACACTATGATTGGTGTCTTTTTATTTGGCATTTAGCAATTGAGAAAGCCTTAAAAGCAAGAATACTTTCGCTTAATAAACCTATTATTTATGTCCACGACTTAAACAGACTCGCTAAGGAAACTGATATTATTTTTAATCAAGAACAAGTAAGAAATATGAACGAAATTACTTCTTTCAATCTTGAGGCACGATACGATGATTATAAGTTTAGTTTTTATAAAAAAGCTAATAAAGAATATACTAATAAATGGATGGAAATTTGTAAAAATATTTATATGTTGATAGTCAAAAATATATGATAAATGAGAAAATTAAATCTATAGTAAGCAAATATATAATTAACGTTAAAAAACAAGGAATACCTGTTTGGAGAGTATATATCTTTGGGTCATATGTTAAAGGTACTGCGGATATCCATAGTGATATTGACGTCTGTGTTATTTCAAAAAAATTTGGGAAGGATCGTCAAAAAGAAAGAGTAATGCTTATGAATATTAGAAGTGAGAATGATGGTCTAATTGAACCTCATCCTTTTTCACCTGAAGATTTTTTAAACCCATATGACCCTCTTGCTTATCAAATAAAGAATCATGGTCTATTAGTGATGTGATTTTGGATTGCTTTTCAGAATGGAAAACTATTACTTCATATCATAGTCAACAAATAGGCGAACGGATTTCAACCGATTTAACAGTGTAATAATTGCTACCACCTGTAGTTGTTCGTTCCAATAAAAAAAACTATAATTACAAATCCTTTATCAAATCTCCTACTTTGACCTTGAGAATTTTGGCAATTCGATGAAGAAATTTTACCGATGGATTAGCTTTTCCTTCTTCAATTTCGGCTAAATAACTGCGATCAACATCGGAAAGAGTGGCTACTTGCTGTTGTGAAAGCCTTAATTTTTTTCTGTAAAATAAAATACTCTCCCCTAACCGTTTATAATAAAAATTTCCACGCACCATGGAGCAATCATATTAGAACACTAAGCCAATTTCAGTAGGTTATAACCTACAAAACCTATATTTTAGCCTGTTATAACAAATTATTTTGCTCGATATATAAGATTTTCCCACCTCTCCTCTTTTTGCCGACCTTTGCATAACCTCCGAGGTTGTACATCGGTCGGCTGGAATGGGCTAAAGGATTACTCAAATAAAAACTTTTTAATCCGTTTTAAATCTCTTTGATATTCAATATTATTTTCAACAAATTTCTTATAATCGGTAATATCGTTGATAGAAATTTCTTTCATAAAATCATTTAATAACTTTTTGTCAGTGATAAAATCTTTATAAGATGAAAAAATCCAATCCTCTGGTCTTTCTACGAGTCTACTCGTCGTTGGATTAAGATGGATGTATCGAGAAACATGCAAAAGCTGTTCGTTAGACCGTATTTCTACTGCCTTAAAACTATTTTGCCATAGTGGACCTTTCCGATCGAATTTAATATTAAAATAACGGGTAAAACTGTTTTCTACATCACCTATAAATTTTGAAAACGAACCATCTTTTATTATTTTTAATAAAAAATGATAATGGTCTGGCATTATGCAGTAAGCCAAGATTTTACATAATGTATTGTGTAAAGGATAAATAATATTTTTGTATTCAAACTTTGTTGTTCTAATGGACTGTGAATAACTTTTTAAATTTAAACTACTATTATAATATTCAAATGTATTTAAAAACCGTTGAGCATTATCAAGATTCCTTAATATTGCATAACCGGAAATACTTTTATTAAAAACATGATATATTTCCCCTTCGACAAACTTATCTTTTCTTTTCATAAAATTTTATAAATTGATAATTTTGCCGACCTTTGCATAACCTCCGAGGTTGTACATCGGTCGGCTATATTTTTTTTATAAGGTCACAGATTTTAATCCTTAATGTTTTACAAATTTTGCTTAAAGTTTTTATTGAGGGATTTGTGAGACCTCTTTCAATTTTAAAAAGATATGACCTATTTATTTCACAAAGAAAGCACAACTGCTCTTGAGTGAGTTTCTTATTTTCTCTTAGTCGTAAAATTACATTTCCTAATTTTTCATAGAAAAAATTTTCACGCACGTTGAAAAGTAGCTTAATATATCCTGAAATATCTGTCAACCGCTTATAACCTACCATTTGTAAATAATTTTGAGTTGAGTCAACAGAGCTCAAGATTGCCCTGTAGCCTACGTTGGAAAAGTATAAAAACCTACAAAATACAATCCTTATCTGAGGCTAAATTATTTTATTGAATCATATACTCGAGCAAAAATCATTTGCCAGTGGTATATATACCGATCGTAGCTCAATTTGCAACAAAAAATAAGTAAATGGAGCGTACGAACGGTTATACTCGGAGTCATTTGTTGCAATTTAAATGACAAAGGGTATAATTGCTTCATATGAAACTCAGTATCGGTATCGTTGGGCTACCAAATGTTGGGAAAAGCACCCTTTTCAACGCTCTCTTAAAAAAACAGGTCGCCAACGTTGCCAACTATCCTTTCTGTACAATCGAACCAAATGTGGGAATCATCGAGGTTCCGGACGAAAGGCTTCCTGTATTAGCAAAAATTGTCAATACAACAAAACTTGTCCCGGCGGTAATCGAATTCTATGATATTGCCGGACTGGTCCGCGGAGCCTCTAAAGGCGAAGGATTGGGAAATAAATTTTTGTCTCACATCCGCGAAGTGGAAGCTATCGTTCACGTCGTCCGCCTTTTTGAAGACGGAAATGTCGTCCACGTCTCCGATAAAATAAACCCGGAAGATGATATGAAAACTATTGAAACCGAATTAATTCTTGCTGATCTGGAAACTGTCAACAAATTTAAAGAGCCAAAAAAAGGAACCGCAGCCACCAAAGACGCTTTTGAAACGTTTGAAACGGTCCAAAAAATAAAAATTCAATTAGATAAGGGTGTCACCATCCGCCAACAAAATTTAACTGAAGAAGAACTAACCGCTTTAAAGCCACTGAATTTACTTACAGTAAAGCCAGTAATTTACGTCTTTAATATTTCAGAAGATCAATTACAAAATGCTGATTTAACAAAAAAACAGATTGAAACTATTTTCAACAATTTAAAACTATTTTCAACTAATTATAACTATTTGTTTTTATGCGCCAAGATGGAATCAGAAATCGTCGCCTTCACACCTGAAGAACAAACTGAATATCTTAAACAGTTCGGTCTTGAGGAATCGGGTTTAAATCGCTTAATAAAAAAAGCATATGAAGCCTTGGGCTTAATTTCATTTTTAACTGCCGGAACAATGGAAGCCCGGGCCTGGACGATAAAAAAAGGTTGGCTGGCACCCCAGGCGGCCGGAACAATCCATACTGATTTTGAAAAAAAATTCATTAAAGCAGATATTGTCAAATATGGAGACTTCGTCAAATGCGGCGGTTGGGTCAAAGCCCGCGAGCAGGGATTGGTTCAAATAACCGGAAAAGACTACGTTATGAAGGATGGAGAGGTTGTGGAGTTCAAAGTTGGAGCATAAAGTTGGTCTATAAAGTCTTTAAAGTCCTTAAAGTCATAAAGTTTTTTACTTTATAGACTTTACTAACTTTCGACTTTATGAACTCTTTGATACCATTTAATATAAATCACCCAAAACCTGATTGATGAAAACAAAGCAAAGACAAAACCCGGAAAGCCGTCAATAAAACCCTTGTGGCGAAAATACATCATCAAAAAAGTAATTTTAGGCTTCCAAATAATATAATTAAACCAACTCAATTTTAAATCCTTAGGCATTCTTTCTACCTCGGCCGTGGTGTACCTATCCCAACGCATCAAATAGCGGGAAAAGTCAGGATCAGCATAATGTAATATTGGATTTCTTAGAAATCCAATATTACATTTAGAATTAAGAATTAAGAATTGAGAATTAATTTTTTTTTCTTCTTTAGATTCTGAATTCTTAATTTTAGATTTTAAATTATTAATGATTTCTACATTCTCATGGACATCCTTGCAGGGAAACTTAGCAATCCCATTTTTATATAAACGAATCGTGTAGTCCGGATACTGCCCACCTTTCATCAAAAATCCCGTCAAAAACCAATTTTTGCGAGGAATGTTGTAGGCGACGATAGAATTGGATGAAATCGGATTTAATCGGATAGAATCAGTTTCTTTCTGACTGATTTTATCTGATTCCATCTGATTGTATCTGATTATATCTTTAATTTCTTGCTTAAGCTCTTGTGTCAATTCCTCATCCGCGTCGAGTTGCAGTATCCACTCTCCCTTAGCCGCCTCAATCGCCTTCTGTTTGTTTTTATGAAACATAACCGGATTATCAGAATTTATTATTCTGACTTTCTTACCGTATGACTTGGCAATTTGAATCGTTTTATCAGTTGAACCGCCATCGACGATGACGACTTCATCAACAAAATCGTAAGCACTATCTAGTGGATAATGGAGGTTTTTTTCTTCATTATAAACAGCAATACAAAGGGATAATTTCATAGTCAAAAGTTTATAAAGTTTTTAAAGTCCATAAAGTGTTATTCTTTAAGGACTTTACGACTTTCGACTTTATAGACTATCTGTATTATATAATAATCTAATGAAAATCGTCACTGTCCCAAATCAAGTCCTGTCTTCCCCGACTATTCCCGTAACTGAAATTGATAGTAACATAAAAAAAATAGTTGCTGATATGGAAAAAGTCCTCATCGCTCAGGATGATCCCCCGGGCGTTGGTCTTGCTGCTAATCAGGTTGGATTGGACCTGTCGATTTTTCTAGTTAAGCCGACTGAAAAATCAAAAACGAAAATATTTATTAATCCGAAAATCATTAAAATAGTTGAATCAGTCGAGTCAGTCAAGTCGGTTAAATCGGTCACTGGTTCAACCGATTCAACTGATTTAACTGATTCAACCAAAAAAAAACGAAATAAAGTGAAATTAGAAGGTTGTCTTTCCATCCCCCGTATCTGGGGACCGGTCAAACGAGCGGAAAAAGTACTGCTTAAATATCAAGATATATCTGGAAAGAAATATGAAAAATGGTTTTCCGGTTTTGAAGCGACTATAATTCAACATGAAGTGGATCATCTTAATGGAGTTGTTTTCACACAAAGATCAGTTGAACAGAAAGGACAATTGTATAGGGAGGAGAATGATGAGTTAGTTAAAATCAGTTTAACCGGTTGAATCAGTTTAATCGGTTTTTTTTATTTTAGCTGATTTAACTGAC
>PEVZ01000044.1 GCA_002779665.1 Candidatus Roizmanbacteria bacterium CG06_land_8_20_14_3_00_34_14
AATGACTTTATGGCTGTACTACAAGTGAAAAATTTGGTAAAAAAATTTAGATCGTTTACTGCTGTCGATAATATTTCCTTTGAATTAAAGGAAGGTGAGGTGTTGGGTCTACTTGGTCCAAACGGAGCCGGGAAGACAACGACGATTCAGATGTTACTTGGAACGATTACACCAACTCAAGGAACAATAAATTATTTTGAAAAAGATTTTTCAAAACATCAGCAGGAAAGTCTTCAACTGATAAACTATTCTTCCGCTTTCAATAGTTTACAAGGTAGAATTACAGTTTGGGAAAATCTTTTGGTATTTGCGCTTCTTTATCAAGTGGAAGATCCCAAAGCAAAAATTGAGAAGCTAACAAAATATTTTGAGGTTTATGAATTATTAGAGAGCCAATATAAAGATCTTTCATCGGGTCAACAAACCAGGATTAATATTGTCAAATCATTATTAAACGCTCCGAAGATTTTACTGATGGATGAACCGACGGCCTCACTTGATCCGGATATTTCCGATAAACTTTTGACCTTTATAGAAGAAATAAAAAGCAAGCATAACTTAGCTATTCTTTATACGAGTCACAATATGAAGGAAGTAACCAGGATCTGTGACAGGGTTATTTTTATGGATAAGGGAAACATAGTCGCCCAAGATACGCCTGAAGCATTAATAAAAAAGTTAGGAAAAACAAATTTGGAACATGTATTTTTAGAAATTGTCAGAGGAAAATAATTATGTCAATTAAAAGAATCAAGGCGATCTTACTATTGGATTTTTTTATTAGCAAACAATCTTTAGAAATTATTTTTGATGTTTTTATTTTTCCGATATTCACCAATATAATTGTTTTTGGTTTTTTTACGTTATATTTAACGAGAAATAATTTTGGTTATGATCCAACATCAATTCTGATCGGAATGATTTATTGGCAACCTATTTTTGTAATTTCTTATTCAATCGGAGTTGGTAGCCTTTGGAATATTTGGGCAAAAAATTTAACAAACATATTCATATCACCGATTTCAACAAACGAATATTTAATAGCATATAGTTTTTCCGGTTTATTTAAGGGATTATTAATTTTAATATTAGGATACATAGTTTCATTTTTTATTTTTAAAATAAATGTTTTTTCGATAGGGCTATTTTCTAGTTTATTATATTTTATCAATGTCTCAATCTTTGGTCTTTCATTTGGTATTTTTTGTTTAGGGTTGGTATTTCGATTTGGAACTCGAATCCAGGCTTTATCATGGGGTTTGATTTTTATATTACAGCCAATTATGGCGGTCATTTATCCAGTCTCAATACTGCCGAAACCTTTTCAATTCGTTGCCTATTTATTTCCGCCAACATATGTTTTTGAAGCAATCAGAAACAATTTGAGTGGTGTTCCTGACACAAGTTTATTTATTGTTAAAGCGTTTTTGCTAAACATATTATGGTTCATATTTTCAATTTATTTTTTTAGGATGATGTTAAAAAAATCAAAAGAAATCGGGCAGTTTTCAAAGTTGGAAATTTAAACTCCCTTTAAAGAAAGCTTATTCGAAGAGGCCTGGGTTAAAATGTTGGAGTTAAAAGTATAAGTTATTTGTTTTTTCTTCTGATATTTTTCTTCAGCAAAACTGATTAGTTTTTTAAGCAGATCCTCGAATTCAATTCCTGTTTTTTTCCAAAGATGATGATATAAAGTTCCAGGTAAAGTATTAATTTCATTTGCATACCATTTTTTTGTTTTTTTATCATAAAGAAAGTCAACCCGAGCAATACCGGAACACCCGATTATCTTATAAGCTTTCTTGGCTGCTTTTTGAATTTCTTTGGTGGTTTTTTTATCAAGTCTGGCTGGAATAATGATACTTTGAGTAGCTTTTCCGGTTTGAGCCCCACCCCCTTTTAAATATTTATCCTCATAGGAAAAGAAGCCACTAGAAAAAACTGATTCCTGAAGAAGTGATGGCGTCGGGTCATCATTGCCGATTAGGCAACAAGTGACATCCATCAAGTCTTCAACCGCTTTTTCGACGATCACTTTTTCATCATAGTGAAGAGCAACCTCTATACCAAACTCCAGTTCCTTTTGATTTTTTGCTTTAGAAATTCCGATCGAAGAACCAAGTCGCGCCGGTTTGATAATAACCGGTAAGTTCAATGATTTTATTTTTTGAAGAACGCTTTTTTTGTCAAGGCGCCACTCGTTTAAATTTAAACTAACAAAATCAACGGTAGGAATATTATTTGCCTTATAAATCATTTTGGTTAAAACCTTATCCATGGTAATGGCTGATGAAGTGACATCACAACCGACGTAAGGAACATTCAACATTTCGCATAGACCCTGGAAAGTTCCGTCTTCTCCATTTTGTCCATGAAAGGCCGGGAAGGCAATATCAAAAACTGTATTACTTTTTAAAAACCCAGATTGCTTAACCATTTTTCCTGTTGATTTATTGAAATCTATATTAAATCCTTCAAGCTTTTTATCTAAATCAACCTGATTTTGAGTAAAGAATTTCATTGAGGCGAGTTTAGGATCGGAATACCATTTACCTTTTTTATCGATATAAACAGGGATGACATTGTAGCCACATTTTTTCAAACCGGAAATGATCAGTTGCCCAGTGAGGATGGAAACATCATGTTCAGGAGACCTGCTGCCGAAAAAAACGCCAATAGTAGTCATAAAGTTTTTAAAGTCGTAAAGTCATAAAGTCTTAAATCACAATTTTTTTATAAAACCTGATAGTAACTTAGATATCTCTACTGATAAATAGTATAAATCATTAAATTGATTTTTAGTCAAGTAATTTAATTTTAAACCGATATAAAGCATAGATCGGACTTCTGCACAAGATCCTTTGGCAATATATAGAAATTTTTTAAATTCTTTATCTCCCATTCGTTCAAATCCTTCAGCAATGTTATTACTAATCGATACACCTGCTCGTTGAATTTGATCTTTAAAACCATAGTCATTACTATCACAAAATATTTTATATATTTTTATTGCGATACTATTTGCTTTTTGCCATGCAATAATATCTTCGAATTTTTCTATTCTATTTCCCACTGTTTTTTACTTTAAAGACTTTATAAACTTTATAACTTTATAGACTCACGTATAATTATCCGGCCAGTCGTTTTGAAAAAGGATTACGTCGCCAGATTTCAAAATTGATCCTAGATTATTTTGGGCTTCCATCATCGAGTCAAACCAAATAATATTATTTTTATTAAAACCGGCGTTAATTAATCCCCCTTCAATATAGGGGGTCATCGAATTTTTAATGAAAATTACCAAATCCACGACGTCGTTTAATCTTTTACCTATCCTCTGGTGGACTTCTCGGCTTTTACTTCCAATTTCGACTAACCCGGGAGTAAGAAATATTTTTCTCCTCTTTTTAAATAACGCTAATGTTTTGATAGCCTCCTCTACCCCATCGGGATTACCGTTATAACTATCGTCAATGACCAGAATATTTTTTTCACGGTTTAAAACTGGTTGGAGCCGATGGGCTGGTGTCTTTATTTTTTTCAGACCATTATCAATCTCTTGAGTTGTTAAACCAAGTTTTTTTGCTAAATAAATTACTCCGTCAATTTTATCTAAATTATATTCCCCTAAAATAGGGAAAAATAATTTCTGGTAAATATATCCCGGAGCGTCTTCATTGAATTCGATCTTTCCTTTCGATGAATAGAAGTATATTTTCTGATCAGAAACAAACTTTTTATAATTATTTTTAATATATTTATCTTTACCATTCATAAGTAAAATCCCGCCAGACTTCATATTTTGAGAAATTTCAAAAATAGTTCTTATACTGTTATCAATAGATTTTAATCTTTCCAAATGAGCTTCATTAATTCCTGTTATTACACTAATTTGAGGAGGAGAAATTAAGCAGATGTTTCTGATGTCACCAGAGTAATACTCCCCCATCTCAACAACTAAGATTTCTGTTTTTTCATTTACCTGACTTAGAATTGTTCTGGCAATTCCAATTGGAGTGTTATAGCTTTCAGGAGTTTTGACAACCTGATATTTTTCAGATAAAACCGTGGCAACTAAATCCTTCATTCCTGTTTTTCCATAACTCCCGGCTATTCCAATAATTTTGATACTTTTAATTTTTTTTAACTTATTTTTAGCGAGAAAGATAATTATTTTTTTAACCAAAAAATCAATTGGATATATTAACTCCACCGTACCTACGAGATAGATAAAAGAAAAACGGAAAAAAATAATTGAGGAAATTATAATGATGTAAAAAGAATAAAAATATCCTAAAAAAATTGTTGCTAAAAAAAATAATGTTGTCAGGGAAAAAATTAATTTTATTTTATTGGTCCATTTGAGCGGTTTTCTAATTTTATGATTTGGAGGAACTCCTTTGGTATTTTTTAAAGCAATTAAATATCGATCAATTTCATATTCTTCAAGCTGAAGAAGAAGTAGGTGAAAGTAAATAAATTTAAATGGATTATTTCTATTCATATGAAATCTGTTAATGTATTAATAAATTCTTGCGGTTGGTCCAAAAAGCTGAAATGTCCGGCTGACAAAATAATTAATTTAGAATTCTTTATTTTTTCATTCATTTTTTTAGCAAGAGCAACTGGAGTGATTTTATCTTTATCTCCTGAAATAATTAAAGTTGGTTTATTAATTTCTAATAAAATTGGCAAGAGATTTTGCGAAACCACTTTCTTAAAAATTCTTGACATTGCCGGTATATTCAAATATTCAGATCCGATCATTTGATAAAATTTGAAACGAAACGGTTGCATAAATGAAGGTGAGAATAATGGGCTGACAATTTTGGCTAACAAGGTTTTAATTTTTTTTGGTGTTGAAGAATATCTTATCCCTGATGCATTAACCAAAATAAGTTTCTCTAAAAAAATGGGATTTTCTGAAGCTATCTTTATACTAATACTTCCACCAAAAGAATGACCTATTAGATTAATATTTTTTAAACCAAGTTTTTTAACAAACTCATAAACTATTTTTTTATAATCATCAATATCATAATTAGAATTTGGAATTTGAGATTGGCCAAAACCGGGAAGGTCTAAAAAATACAAGGAATAATTTTTGTTAATTAATTCAGAAGCGATCTTGAACCAAAGTTTACTATCAACTCCCCAACCATGAAGAAAAACTAAAGTTTTAACAGATTTTTTATCCGATAAAACAGAGTAATAATTTA
>PEVZ01000070.1 GCA_002779665.1 Candidatus Roizmanbacteria bacterium CG06_land_8_20_14_3_00_34_14
AGCTCCGGAGATTAAAAGACAGCTGAGACTTCTGATCAAGGAATTGAACTTCACCCACATCAAGCCAAATCAGATTTGGTGCATACGAAGTAGTGATGCCAAAACGAGAGCTTACGCCCGAATCTGGGGGATGTCCCGCTTATTTCACGAAGTGGCCGGCCTTCCCCCCACTTATATTATAGAAATAATCAATCAACATTTTGAAAAATTATCTCCGAGGGAAAAAACTAAAACCTTAATCCACGAGCTGATGCATATTCCAAAGACATTTTCCGGCGCCCTACTTTCTCATCGCGGACCGCATCATGAAATTAACGACCGCGAGGTGGAAAGAATCCTCCGAAATTTAAAGTAAGTGGGTTATAATTATCAAATCCCTTATGAAAAAGATTGTCATTATTATCGTCGGTGTTTTTTTGGCATTTCTTGTTTTTTATTTTTCAACAAACAATCATTTCTTTAACAAAAAAAATTCTCCGACTTTGCCAAAGCCAAAACCGGAAAAAACTACCTACAACTTTCTTCTTTTAGGTTATGGTGGTGGAAGTCACGATGGAACGTATTTGACCGATACAATTATGATTGCCAACATTGATATGAAAGCAAAAAAAGCAACTCTCTTTTCTATCCCCCGGGATCTTTGGGTAAAATTACCAACAAAATCAGGCACTGATTTTCATACAAAAATTAACGCTGTCTATCAGCTTGAACTTTTCCCGAATGATTTTCCTGATCTAAAAAAAATTTCAACAAAGTCCACCCTTTCTCAAATCACCGGTTTATCAATTGATGGATATATGAGCGTCAACTTTGCCGGCTTCACCAAGGCGGTCGATATTTTAGGCGGAATTGATGTTGATGTTAAAAGATCGTTTTTAGATCCTGAATACCCAATCGAAGGTAAAGAAAAAGATCTCTGTGACAAAGATACAGAAGACTTATTTAAAAAGGCCGAACCATTTATCACGCCCGGATTTAATCCAGATGATCGAAATCAACAATTTAAAGATAATCCGAAACTTGAAGAATTTGTAAAAAATGCTACCGATTCACCTGAGCTCGCCTTTCCCTGCCGTTACGAAAAATTAGAAATTAAGGCAGGAACAAATCATTTGGATGGGACAACGGCATTAAAATTTGCCCGCTCTCGCCATTCTTCGGAAGACGGTGGTGATTTTAATCGTGCCCTCCGTCAACAACAGGTAATTGAAGCCATTAAAGATAAAGTCATCAACCTTGGCTTTATTTCCAAGATAATTCCCCTGATGGATGAGTTCAAAAAAGATGTCAAGACGGATATTGGTCTTGAGGTAATAAAGAAATTTATTGGTGAGGCGGATAATTCGAAAGAATATAGGATTACAACGTTTGTTTTAACTGACCAAAACGTTCTAAAAAACGCAGTTTCCGATGATAAACAGTATATTTTGATTCCACGAGAAGGTATGGATAACTGGAGCGGGATCCACCAAATGATCAGCTCTTCCTCAGCTATTATTAAATGATTTCTTTAATCTTTTCAATTAGTTGATCGGTATTTCCATTAAAGGTGGCGCCGGCGGCATTTTTGTGACCGCCGCCGCCAAATCTCTTAGCAATAACTGACACGTCTGTTTTTTTTGAACGAAAACTGAGCGCAAATTTTCCTGCTTCATATTCAACCGCCATAATTCCAAAATCAAATCCTTTAATACTGCGGGCAAATAAATTGGCGACTATTTCTCTCGCCCCTTTCTGCTTCCCAAACTTGACATATGTTTCATTGTCTAAAACAGAATAAATGTACCTATCACCTTTACGTATTTTTGTTAAAAACTCGCCAATCATCCGGACTAAATCAAAATCAAAACTGTCAAATGCCTGTTCAACTACTTTGTCTCGATCAGCCCCTTTGTCAAGTAGCTCGGCCGTAATCTTAAAAGTGTTTTTTGCATTTTGGTCATATTTAAAAAAGACCGTGTCCGATGAAATCCCGGCAAATAACGATGTGGCAATATCCGAGTCGAACTCTACCTCCCAATCGTTAAGCAGGTTAAAAATTATTTCTGAAGTCGAGGATGCTTTTATATCTAATATTCGCTCAACATAATTCTCCCAATTATTGGTTCGATGATGGTCAATAATTATTTTTTTAACATCCGGCAATTTAATTTCTTTACTACCGGTAACCACATCATATGAACCAGAATCTAAAATTAGAAACAAATCGTAGGGGCGGACATCTGTGTCCGCCCACGTTTTAAAATCAATTGTTAGAACCAAATCAGCACCTTTTAAAAATCTGTAATTTTCTGGGATTTCGTGGGGGCAAACCAACGTTGCTTTCTTACCAATTTTGTTTAAAGCTCTATAAAGGGCTGTCGCCGACCCAATCGAGTCAAGGTCGGGATTGCGGTGAACGTTGATCAAAATATTTTTAGATTGTTTAATTTCTTGAAAAATTAATTTACTTTGAAAATAATTTTGTTTCATATTTTTTTTCTTATCCCAAATGTTTCCTTGATAATAAAGTCTACTCCATCGGAAAAAATTTTAACATAGGCAGTATTATCTATCGACCCTGGAGGTAAAGTTTTAGCATTAGCAAAGCCAAGATAGATCAAAAACCAACGAATGATACCTCCGTGGGTCACTATCAAAATATTTTTGCCTTGATAATCAATTGCTACTTCTCTGATAAAAGGAATAAATCTATCGACTAACTGTTCATCAGTTTCGATTGAATTTTCAGATTCTAATTTAATTTCAACTTGATGCAAAAAACTAAAATGTTTTCCTTCATGTTTCCCAAAATATCTTTCCCTTAAGGCAACAGTGGTTTTTACTGATAATTTTTTTTCCAATATAGCAATTTCCGCTGTCCTTTTTGCTCTCATTAAATCCGAAGAAAAGATCGCCTCAAAATTGATATCTTTTAATTTTTTACCTAATTCTCTTGCTTGCTCTTCTCCAATTTTATTTAATGGGATGTCAGAGTGCCCTTGAACTATTCCTTTAGAATTCCATTCCGTCTCTCCGTGGCGGGTAAGATAGACGGTGCAGTAATTTTTCATTATTTTATCCCCTTTGTTTTCTCTATCTCAAAACTAACACCATCGCTTATTAGTTGGACGTAAGATAAATTATCAATATCACCTTCCGATAAATTTTTATAAATTCTAAGGCTCAAATTGATCAAAAAAAGCCTTATTGGACCGGCATGTGTGACTATCAAAATAGTTTTCCCCAGATTTTGAACAGAAACTTCATGTATATAACTAATGAAGCGTTTAATCATTTTTTGTTCTTCTTCCACTTTTGCATTCTTTTTTTCGTTTGTCATTAAGTTATTAATAATTTCAAAAATTACTTTACTTTTTTTAAAGGAAACTCCCTCGTATTTGCCAAAATATCTTTCCCGAATGGCCATTGATTTAATTATATTTAACTTTCTTTTATCAGCGATTATTTTGGCGGTTTCGGTTGCCCTTTTTAAATCCGAAGAATAAATTGCGTCAAATTTTACCTTTTTCAATTTTCCTGATAATTTTTCTGCCTGCTTCCTACCTTTTTCATTTAAAGGAATATCCTTTTGTCCTTGAATCAGTTTTTTTACGTTCCAATCTGTCTCTCCATGACGGACAAGATAGATCGTGCAGTAAGTATTTTTCACAGATAAATTATAGCAAAAGCTGAAAAATCGATATAAAGTTTGTCAGGAAGTTAAATTTATTTTTGTTTTGGCGGTTCTTTTTTATTCAAAAAAAATGTTTCTTCATAAAAGCCCTACCTGACCCTGATTTTAAATATTTTTCGAAATTAAAAGCGGTGTATTTATTTTGAAAAGCAAAATAAGAAACCAATTTAACCGGTAACCTCTCTTTTGTTGCAGGGACGCCACCTTTTTCATGTCTATTTATTCTTTCTTTAAGATTATCCGTGCAACCTAAATATGTTTTACTATCTGAACACAATAACATGTAAACATAATACATATGCGGACCTCGTCTCGCCGAAGTCTCGACGAATTCCGACTTCGCTAAAGCTACGTCGAGACGAAGGCGGTGTGCGTTCGAAAAAATTCGAACAGATTTCGCCCAAAATTTGTAGGGCGGGCGGAATCCCCCCCAAACCCCCCTTCCGCCCGTCGCACCTGTCCGCCTCTGGCGGAGAAGCGACCCTTTCGGATTGGACGATTTCAAGTTTTTCTTTGGCGGCAAATTCTTTAAAATTCCAAGCCTCGAAGTAAAGTACGGTCAGCAACATCTTTGATTATGCGATTTTTTCAAATATGTTTTTTCCTGTAGTGGAAAGATTCATAGTTCTATGAACATTTATATATGTATCAATCTATCAATAGATTGATACATTCGTAAAAAAAGATGAATACAAACTAACTAACATATTATTAGTGGACGCGACCTAAATTAAAAATGGCTTGAATTTGTCAGAAAAACGGCTGGCGGTATTTTTTGAACGAAGTTTGAACTTTTTTTAACGAAAATCCTGAAAACTAATTTGGACTCCGCCTCCGCTAAAGCTACGGCGGACAAGTCGGCGGGGCAAACTATTTTTCTGGGGAATGTCTATCCGCCTTTGGAGGAGAATTGCCCCGCCTCGGCTTTCTTCCCACCCGCGAGGAGCGAGGCCTGAGAAGGAATGTGGGCGGGTTTTTGAACCTTTCCTTTTTCGCTTTCGAATTTCGTGCCAGTTGAAAACTGACGCGCCACCTTTTTACATCTTTAATTTAGCAAAAAATGGCAAAAAATCAAAGTCGGATTTCCTTTTCTAACCAAACTCCAAAATCACCATAATTTTTTGCTGTCAAATTCAAATAAAGTTCCGTAATTTTCTAAAAGAGCTTTGAACATTTGAACGGATCGTCGGACAGAAGCATTTTGCAAAACCATTCCAATTATCAGATATTCATACAAACAGCTTGGATGTCCGGGACGCATACCGCGCCATTTTTTCAAAATCGGACTAAGAAAATCATCTTTCTTGAAAGTACTATAGAAATCACTCAAATCAAGATTAAAATTATGGGACTGGTAACCTAATCTTGACTTTTTAGGTAATAAAATCTAACTTCAAGGATTCTCTCAG
>PEVZ01000043.1:0-2002 GCA_002779665.1 Candidatus Roizmanbacteria bacterium CG06_land_8_20_14_3_00_34_14
TTACCCCACAGGAGTTTCTTAATAAATTCAATTTGTAGTTTTTAAAAAAAAAGAGTAAAATATCGTTAATTAGAAATTGCTTGGAGTTACAAAGTTAAATATTAATTATTAATTTTCAAATGAGTGTACAAAACGTAAATTTGTCGATTTTGTCGTTGAATTAATTTTTAATATTTTCTTCCTCCAGGCTCCATTTTACCATTATGTTAGTTAAATTTTTTAAGAAATTCACTTCGCTTAAGAAAGAAAGGGATGAGCTTTTATCACGCGCTAAATTAGAGGCACAAAATATTATTTATAAAGCTCAAGAGGATGCCAGAAAAGTTGCCACCGATGCTCTTGAAGTGGAGAAAAGATTAGCTCATCGCGAAGAGCAGATTGAAGTAAAAGACAATGAAATAAATCGGGAAAGGCAATCTGTCCAGGATGTCAAAAATAATGTTGAAAATATAAAAAAAGAGCTCGAATTAAAAAAAGATCAACTATTGAAGAAATTAGAAAAAATCGCCTCCTTAACAAAAGATCAGGCAAAGGATTTATTGCTTGCCGGCTGGGAGGACAAGCTAAAAGGGGAAGTAGCTAAAAAAATTAAATCAGCTGAAGAGGAAATCAAATTAACTGCCGATGATAAAGCAAAACAAATATTAGTCGATGCTATTAGATATGGAGCTATAGACTATGTATCAGAATATACTTTATCAGTAATTAATTTACCGAGTGAAGATTGGAAAGGTCGAATTATTGGTAAAGAAGGACGAAATATTCGTGCTTTTGAAATCGCCACCGGTGTTGACGTTGATTTGGAAGAGGAAAAAGTAATTAAGTTATCTTCATTTGACGCTATCCGAAGAGAGGTCGCCCGAATATCACTTGAAAGATTAATCAAGGATGGCCGAATCCAACCTGAGAGAATTGAAGAAATTGTCAAAAAAGCCCGTGAAGAAGTAGATAAAATTATTTTTAAAGCCGGAGAAGAGCTCGCCCATAGCGTCAGTGTCTACAATCTACCTCCTGAACTAACTCATTTATTAGGAAAATTTAAATATCGATATTCATATGGGCAAAATATGATTGCTCACACTTTAGAAGAAACAAGAATCGGGGTTGCCTTAGCTCATGAATTACATCTTGATGTCAATCTTGTTAAGCTTGGTTGTCTTTTCCATGATATTGGAAAAGTTATCACTGATAAACAAGGATCTCATATTGAGCTTGGTGTCGAAGTTTTGAAAAAAAATCGTTTTCCCCAATTAGTGATTGATTGTGTCGCCTCTCATCACGAAGACGTTCCTTTTACTAGTCTTGAAGCGGTCATTGTCTACATCGCCGATGCTGTATCGGGTGGACGACCGGGAGCTCGACATGAAGATTTTGGTGAATATCTAAAACGAATTAAAACAATTGAAGATATTGCCAAAACTAAAAAAGGTGTTAAGGAAGCTTACGCTTTACAGGCTGGTCGGGAATTGAGAGTAATTGTCAGACCGGATGAAATTACCGATGACGAGGCTTTGATTACTGCCGAAAAGATAAAAGAAGAGCTGGAACAAAAGTTCGAGGTCTTCCCAGGACAGATTAAAGTCACCGTCATCCGGGAAACACGCGCCGAAGCAACGACTAAGATATAGTTACTTGAAGATAGAAGGTAGATTTCTTTATTTTTATCTATCCTCAACTATCTATCATCAACTACTATCTTCTATCGTCCATTATCTATAGTCTGTTTTCTTCCTGCTCCAACGCTCCACAACTGATATAGATTGTTACAATAAGATATTCTTAATATAGATTGACAGGGCGCCTTAATTTCACTATTCTTTGATTGTTAGTCTTAATTATTAAAAGTTAGATGTCAACCACAAAGGAAGGTGAAACATTATGACAAAAGCAGATTTAGTCGCCCAAGTAGCCAAAAAAGCAGGTCTTACAACAAAAGCCGCTAAAGATTCTGTAAACACAGTTTTTTCCACCATGTCTGATGCAATGAAGAGAGGTGAAAAAA
>PEVZ01000043.1:2067-6718 GCA_002779665.1 Candidatus Roizmanbacteria bacterium CG06_land_8_20_14_3_00_34_14
TTTTTAACGCCCAAGTTCTGTATAATTTATAAATAATTATGAAGAATTTTGGGCGTTATAT
Organism: Candidatus Roizmanbacteria bacterium CG06_land_8_20_14_3_00_34_14; assembly: GCA_002779665.1. Lineage (GTDB taxonomy): Bacteria > Patescibacteriota > Microgenomatia > UBA1406 > GWC2-37-13 > GWC2-37-13. The sequence continues at coordinate 2,129 of PEVZ01000043.1, forward strand.
CTTTCTAATTTCCTTTATTATCTTAGTTCCCTTTATCACTTATTTTGTCTTAGGTGCATCAGATACTTTGGTTAAAACTCCTCAAGAAAAAGTTATTTATAATTTACCATATCCCGGGCTACTTCCTGATAGCCCTCTCTATTTCACGAAAATATTTAGAGATAAAATTACAGATTTTTTAACAAGAGATAATATAAAAAAGGCGGAGTTATACCTATTATATTCTGATAAAAGAGTTTCAATGTCACTTGTCCTTGCCTCAAAAGGAAAAAACCAAATGGCAATAAGCACTTTTGTCAAAGGAGAAAAATATTTCCTCAAAATACCCCAATTACTTGCGTCTGCTAAAAAACAAGGTGGACAAGCCCCTTCAAGTTTTATTGAAACTTTGAAATTGAGTAATGCCAAACATAAAGAATTAATTGATGAGCTAATCAAAATTTTACCTCAAGGTTTAAACGAACCTCTTTCACAGTTGACAAGTCTCAATCAGCAGGTAAAGACGGAGATAGAATCACTCCCATAATCAATCCCATCAGTAAAAAATTTTGTTGAAGAGTCAGCCAATAGTGATCAAAAAATCCTGTAAAAATAATTACAAAAATCAATATCCATTGTTCCTTCTTCAGATGAGCCCGTATCAATCTATTGATTAATTGATACAAAATAAATCCTCCTATAATTAAGCCTGTTTCCGCTATAAATAGTAAAAATATATTATGAACCGGTTGATTAAAAAATAAATAAAATTTAGAGGAAAATTTTGCTTGTTCGATTAAATAGCTTCCTATACCAACTCCAAACAGTGGATTTTTAAAGATAATCTCTATTGAATTTTTCATCAGCTCAATTCTTTTGTTAACTGTTAAAGGATCCGTCGTCGCAGATAAGAAGATTAAGGAAACAATAAACACAACAATTATTCGGGCAATTTTACAGATTCGACAGTTGAACTTAGTATTAAGTATTAAGTAGTAAGTATTAAGTATCAGATAACAGGCGATTGCTATTTTTGAGAAAGAAACAAAAACTAAAATGCTGGAAATAAACAAAAGCAAATATTTAATGGCTAAATAACGGTTAAACTTTTTATAAGTTAGAACAAAAAAATACAAAAGTAAAAAAAATCCTGCCAATGAATTTGGATGAGAAAATGTCCCGTAAGGGCGTAAAAACTCAGCTCCTTGAATTGATGCTTTTGCCACCCCTGGGGTGGAAAGAGTTAATAATCTTTCCCCAAAATAATAAAAAATCCCCTGGACTGAATGTTTATTAATTAATTGAGTGAGAGATATGAATAACTGAAATAAACTTGATATAAACAAAGCTATTAAAATATATTTTTCTTTTAATGTTGTCAATATTTTTTTTGCCAAAAAGAAAATTATTAATAATTCAATTGTCTTTAAAAACCAATAAAAAGAAATTATCGGAAGTCGGGAAAACAAAATATTAATCAATAGAAAAAACAAACTTATAAGTATTTTTTTGTTTTTAAAAAATTTAAATACAATTTTTGAATTAGCGATTGCCAATAAAAAAATAATTATGTCTGTCAGATAAATTGTTGGAGCAAGATAATCTACTCTCACTCCGGAAAGATAAGAAAAAGCAAGAAAAAAATGTTTTCCAAATTGAGTTGGAATTAATAACAAAAATAAGAAAAATAATATTTTATTAATCATTATTGATATTTTAATCTAAATTTTGTATCATTTCCTCACTATGGCGAATTTGAGAATCCCAGGACCAACCCCATTACTTCCAGAAGTGTTGTCTTCACTCTCTAAACAAATGATAAGCCATCGAGGTAAAAGCTACGAAAAAATACATCAAGAAGTCGTTGAAAATCTTCAATATTTTTATCAAACAAAAAATCCCATTTATCTACTAACGGCGTCAGGGACGGCAGGGCTCGAGACGGCAGTCGTCAACTTCTTCTCACCGGGAGATGCGGTTGTTTTTTTTACCTGCGGTGAATTTGGTAATCGTTGGACTGAAATTGGTCGGCGTTACGGCTTAAATGTCACTCAAATTAAATTTAAAGATGGCACCGGAGTCAAAAAAGAAACTGTTGAGAAAACACTTTCGGAGATGAAAGATGTTACTGGTGTATTCATCACTCATAACGAAACTGGAACCGGAGTTTTAAATAATTTATTTGAAATTGCTCCAATAGTTAAAGCTCATCTTTCAAAGCCGTTGTTATTAGTTGATTCTGTCAGCGCCTTAGGTGGGGTTGATTTACCGATGGATAAATTAAATATCGACGTTCTGGTCTCCGCCTCTCAAAAGGCTTGGATGTCAACTCCCGGAATGGCAATGATTGCTGTATCGCCATATGCCTGGGAAAAACATCAAAAATCAACTTTTCCAAAATATTATTTTGATTTAACAAAGTATGAAAAATTTGCTCAGAAAAATCAAACCCCGGCCACTCCGGCTGTTTCTGTCTTGTATAGTCTCCAAGCCTCTTTGAATATAATGAAAAAAGAGGGGAGAGAAAAAGTTTTTGCCAGACATATAGAATTACGAGATTATTTCCGCAACGAAATTAAAAAATTAGGTCTAAAACTTTTAGTAGAAGATTTCGAAGCTTCGCCAACCGTTACCTCACTTTTTCCACCAAATGGAGTTGATGAAAAAAATTGGAGAAATCTCCTTAATGAAAAATATAATTTGGTAATTGCCGGTGGAATGGGCGATTATAAAGGGAAAATCGTCCGAGTAGCCCATATGGGATTTGTCACAAAATCCGATCTTGACCAGGTGATCAGTGCTTTTAAAAAATCATTGGTAGTGGAGCAGTTCATTGCTCCTTAATTTACATTATGATTAATATTCTAATCGCTGACAAGATAGATAAAAGTGTCATTGATCAGATTAAAAATTCCAAATTTTTTTTTGATTACAAGCCGGAAATTACTCCTGAAGAGCTATTGAAAACCATTTCTAATTACGAAGCATTAGTTGTCCGCAGTCGAACAAAAGTTACTAAAGAAGTGATTGACCTCGGTCATAATTTAAAGATAATTGGACGGGTTGGCAGTGGTCTTGATAATATTGATTTAGTCGAGATACAAAAAAGAAAAATTAAAGTTATTAATTCTCCGGAATCTAATTCTGAAGCTGTCACAGAGCTTGCCATAGGACTTATATTATCATTACTGCGCAAATTATCATCTTCATATTCATCTATGAGCCAGGGCCTCTGGTTAAAGAGAGATTTTAAAGGACAAGAACTTGGAGGTAAAAAGGTTGGAGTCATCGGCTTCGGACATATAGGAAAAAGTGTAGCAAAAATTTTAACCGCTTTTGGAGCCAAGGTTGATTATTATAGCCGAACCCAAAAAACAAATTCCTTAAAATATATTTTTAAACACTCTGACATTATTACAGTTCATCTACCACTAAACAATGCCACAAAAAATTTAATTAATAATGATCTACTTTCATTAATGAAACCGACTAGTTTTTTTATTAATACTTCGCGAGGTGGGGTCGTTGAGGAAAAATCTCTTTTTAAACTGCTTCAGGAAAAAAAGATTGCCGGAGCGGCTCTTGACGTCTTCTGGCAAGAACCATTACCTCCTGTCTCCTCCTGGAGAAAATTACCAAACGTCATTCTTACTCCTCACATCGGCGCCTCAACTAATGAAGCCTTAGAAAAAGGAACAAAAACCGTCATTGATGAAATTATAAAAATTTTAGGAAAAAAATAATATGAAAACCGACCGCTTTCATTTGGAAGTAATTAAGATCGAAGATATATTAGTTCATGAAGAACTAGACCCTTCAAACAGCAAGGAATTAATCAATTTTCTTAAAAAAAGCAAAAACCTTAGCAACCCCATTATTGTTGCCTCTCTTGGTAATAAAAAATATGTCCAACTTGATGGAATGAATAGGATCTATTCTTTCAGAACCCTTGGAATAAAAACGATTACCGCCCAGATCGTAGACTATAATAACCAAGAAGAGATTGAATTATCTTCTTGGCTTCACATATTCAAAGGCGAATTGGAAAAGTTTCTCACTTTTATCAAAAAAGATCCATCATTGGTCGTGGCTCAGGGAAAAATGGACCAAGTCGGACATCGATATATTAAAGAAAAAGATTTTGGCCGACTTTGCTCAATCATTACCAATAAGAAGGAAGTTTTTTTTATCTCAACCGCCGGTAACTTTTTAGAGAAGATTAAAAGATTGAATTATTTGGTTTCCTTTTATAAAAATGATCTTTCCCGGGGTGCTCTTCCATATACTTTAAACGGTGACACAATCAAAAAATTTTTTAAACAATATCCTGAAGATAATCTTATCGTCATTTTTCCCACTTTTACACCTCAACAAGTTATTGAATCAGTCAAAAGTGAGATTTTACTTCCGACCGGAATTACTCGTCACTTAGTTAAAAGCCGTGTCCTTAATATTAATCTTCCTTTAAGTCTTTATAACGATAATAAATCATTGAAGGAACAAAATGAAGAACAGGACAAAATACTTTCAAAAAAAAGATCACGACTTTATGAAGAAGCGACTGTTAATTTTGAGTAATAAATAATATGAAGGGTTTTGTTAATTTTATCC
>PEVZ01000025.1:0-4719 GCA_002779665.1 Candidatus Roizmanbacteria bacterium CG06_land_8_20_14_3_00_34_14
TGATTTAGATAAATTGCCGTCAAAAGAGGAAATCGCTTTTGATCATGGAGACAGTTTGGAACTATATAAAAAATATTTGAAAGAAGAATTTACGCTTCCAGTTTTGGGGTAATAATCCTAAATACTATTTAGATTATTTCTATCCGTTTCCCAATTCATTGGATTATCCTTAATATATTGACGAATAAAATATAAAGAATATTCTGTACGAATGATGTGGTCATAAAAAGATTTTTGCCAAATAACAATATTTTTATTATTCATTCTGCATTTTTTTGTTACTCCAATTTTGAATCCACGTATAACAGATGATAATGACCCTGATAATTTTGTCTGCCACGGCATATTGTCATTATGTAGGGAACAAAAATATTTGTTCCCTACGGATAAATTAATGTTGTTAATGATAATTATCATATGTACATGATTCGGCATTATTTGAAATTCATCCAATTCAATATTTGGGAAATGTTTTGGGATTTCTAACCAACATTGTTTTACAATTTCACCATATTTATTTAAGACCATCCCGTTATTAATAATATTTCCAAAATATTCTTCTCGATCTTTTGTACAGATTGTTACAAAATAATATCCATTAGATGAATAATTAAATCCGTTTAGGCGATTTTGTTTACGATGTTTAATATCATTCATAATTTGTAGGGAACAAAAATATTTGTTCCCTACAAAAATATATAAATCAAATGCAAATATTCGTCCACCGCTTATAACCTACAAAAGTATATTTTTGGAGTATCTTATCAATGTCTTTTTGACGATATACCACTTGTATTAATGAAGCTGAACGGAGAACAAAAAGTCAAATTTTAAAGATTGTATTTTTTGATACAATATTAATTGTTATTATTTAATCAATTCTTATGATCACCATTGGACAAGTTATTCCTAATCTTGAATTTGAATATTTTCAAAATGAACAATTTAAAAAAACCAAGTTAGACTCATTTCGAGGTAAATGGTTAGTCCTCTTTTTTTACCCGGCTGATTTTACTTTCGTCTGTCCAACCGAATTAAGTGAAGCGCAATCAAAATATGAGGAATTTAAAAAACTGGGAGCGGAGATTGTCAGCTTTAGTACCGATACCGTCTTTGTCCATAAAGCCTGGCATGATAACTCACCCGTTATTAAATCAATTACCTACCCGATGGGAGCCGACCCGTCCGGAAATATTTGCCGGGCATTTGGAACTTATATTGAATCTGAAGGTTTATCACTACGAGGCACTTTTATCATTGATCCTGACGGTGTCCTTAAAGCAATGGATATTCACGATAACAGTATTGGCAGAAATAGTGATGAAATTATCCGAAAACTTCAAGCTTCAATATATGTCAGAAAAAATAAAGGTGAGGTTTGTCCGGCCAGTTGGCATCCTGGGGCAAAGACATTAAAGCCTGGAGTAAAGCTTGTGGGAAAAATTTAATTCTGTAAATAAAATTAGATACTTGACAATGAACTTTCGTTCACCTAAAATCAAAGTATACAACTTTAATCTTTTTCGCTAATATATAGTTATGGATAAGTCAGTAAATTTGCTTGATGAATTTGAGTCATTAACAATTGACTATATTAAAACAGCTAATATAGATTACAGAAAATCCAAGGGTCAATATTTCACTCCAAAATCAATCAGAGAAGAATTATTAAAAAGACTACCAGCAAATCAAAATAAAATAAAAATTTTAGACCCAGCTTGCGGAACTGGCGAATTTTTATTTTCTTCTTCTAAATTTTTTAAAAACGCAGAATTATATGGATGGGATATTGATAAAAAGTTAATAGAGATCAGCTCAAAAATTTCTCCAAAAGCAAAACTTGAATTAACCGATTCTTTAATAAAAAATGAAAAAGAAAAATTTGATATCGTTATAGGCAACCCCCCATACTTTGAATTTAAACCTAATGATGATATTAAAAATAGATATAAGGAAGTCATTAATGGTAGAACAAATATCTTCAATCTTTTTATAAAATTAGGTTTGGATTTGGTAAAAGAAAATGGTTATGTAGCTTATGTTGTCCCGCCATCTATGAACAATGGAGCCTATTTTCACAAACTAAGGGAATATATAATGAAATATTCAAACATTGAATATCTCTCTATACAAAAAAGTCCAAAACTGTTTCATGGAGCACAACAAACTGTTATGTTATTGATTCTTAAGAAAACTAAGAATAAGGGAGATTTTATTTTCCAAAAAAATGGAATTACAATTTTTACTGAAAAACCTGATCATTTAATCAAAAATTTTAAAAACAAAAAAACTCTAAAAGAATTAAATTATTCTGTCAGAACTGGAAGACTCGTTTGGAATCAAAATAAAAATTTGTTGACTCATAATCAAAAAGAGGGCGTTCTGTTAATTTGGTCAAAAAACATAACTTCAGATGGTCTAAAAATACCCATAAAAAATAAGTTTCAATATATAAAAAGCGTGGATTACGATACTGGTCCGGCTATTGTAGTTAATAGAATTGTAGGGTCCGTTGGAAGTAGCCAAATTAGAGCGGCGATTATCTCTGAAGGTACAAAGTTTTTAGCTGAAAATCACGTTAATGTAATTTATCCGCCAAATAAATTCAATCAATTAAGATTTGATGTTCCAAATTTCATAGATAGTTTGAGCTTAGAGGCAATAGTGAGTCAATTAAATTCAAAAGAAAAAGTAGGATTATTACAGTATCTTACAGGAAATACTCAAGTTTCAAAAAATGAATTAGAAAAACTATTCCCTTTTGATATTTAACTTTATAAAAAAGCTCTCTCACAAAAAGCGCTAATTCCTATTCCATTAGTAAAATTCACCTGGATTCTTACTATTTTTTTACCGTTAGACGCTATACAATAACCTCTTTCTCCTTCATTAATGGCTTCTAAATTATCCCCAATCAATTTAGTTAAGTTTTTATTCCAATAAATATTTACTTGTTTTCCTGAGACAATCGCATTCAAAAGAAGCTCTCCATCTTTAAAACCAAAAATGAAGTTTAAAAAATCTTCTTTTTTGTTAGAACTAAGTTTGTTAAAAAAATTCACACTTTCTTTTACAGCTAAATATTGTATTAACACACCATATTCTTTTCCAATTTTCTGAATTATAGGAAATTTATATTTATTTTTTCTTATGAAAGTTATGCCTTTTTTAGCAATTAAATTCAACTCTTTATTCTGAAAAGATACTTTTAATATTATCTTTTTTTTCATATCTAATAACTCTTTGTCAATATCCAATCCTAAGTATTTTTTTAATTCTTTGAAACCAATATTTTTTTGTGTTCCTTTCCCCGATCTTGTTGATTTAGTAGAAATTCCAATATTTTTTCCTGAGAGAAACTTTATATTTATATCTGATAATGACTTGTTTGTTTGCCATTTTCTACCAATCCAAGTGATTTCAATAGGCCTTCCACTTGTCTCTATAAATTTGTTAAGCTCTTTAATTAATGGTTGTAAAAGAAGGTTAACTCTTTTTTTTTGTTCATCGATTCTGATTAGTCCATCCTTAAAAATCGTTATTTGCTTTATTATCTTTTTGATTTTGTTTTCTAAATCTTTATATGGAAGTTGATAACGCTTATTTAATTCTTGAGTTAATAATAATTCAAAAAGATCAGCTTTTGATCGACTTGATTTTCGACGACTTTTATCAAATAAACCTAATACTGGTTCTGAAGAAACTTTTTCATTTAAAGGTTTATAAATAAAATCACCATTCATAAATGAATTATAATTTTTTTCAAATTTGGTAGAAACCTATATCCATAAAAAAATGAGAAGGAATAGAATAGGTCGGAAAGGATTGTGTTACGAAAAAAAGGTAAGCCCATAGCATAACTCTGTATTAGACCATCAATTGTTTTTGAATACATATTAAAACTTACCCAAACCCCAAAGTTAGTTATTAAGAAAAATAAAACTGAAGAGACTAAACTTGCCAATGCTAAAGACTGCCATTTATTATTTTTTATCAACCCCCCAATTAAGGCAATGATAATAAAACTTACATAAACATAAGGAACGGTTTTATGAAATCCTAAAAAAATATCGGAGATAAACATTGCCGATAATGGAATTAATAAAGCAATTTTATTTTTAAAATTTGCGCCGGAAAATAGAGCCAACCCTCCAATTGGAGCAAAATTTGGTGCGTGAGGAACCAGCCTGGCAATAACTGCCAACAAGATTATTAATAGATAATGTATTACTTCGTTGACTTTATGAACTTCAAAGACTTTATAGATTTTTTTTATATTTTTCATTTGCGTAGAGATTATAGAACAACTTCGTTCTCTTTTCCATACTTCCTGGCCAAATCAAAAAATAAGTCAGAAAGACGATTGAGATACTTAACTATTGTTAATTGCGACTCGTTAATTGTCATTTGGTTGAAAAAATCAATGTTTCTTCGTTCCGCTTTTCGACAAAGTACTCGAAGTATTTGAAATAAGGATGAGATTTCATTACTGCCCGGTAAAATAAATTTATTTAATTTAGTCAGATTTTCTTCGATTTTATCAATTAATTTTTCAATAAACAAAACTCTATTTTCTAAAAAAAGCAGATCAGTTTTTGCTCCGGATAAAAACCCCATTATCTGATAAAGATCTTTTTGAATTTCAATTAACAAATTTTTATCCTGTTTATTTTTTAATTTAACAACAACGAGTCCAATATAAGAAGTTAATTCGTCAAT
>PEVZ01000025.1:4768-7345 GCA_002779665.1 Candidatus Roizmanbacteria bacterium CG06_land_8_20_14_3_00_34_14
TCCCGTACGGGTATAGATTGACATATTAGCAAGCACTGTATCCGCATCCGTAACATTTTTTACAACCTTCCTCATGTACAAAAGTCGCTTCTCCACAGCTTGGACAGATATCAAAAGAGGCTGATTTAGAAACTGCCACAGTCGCTTCAATTAATGATGATTGGGTGGAGGCAGTCACTAATTTAGGATTTTCTTTGACAACCCCGTTGGTTTTTGCTTCACCGTTTAAACCATAATGCATTGAAAGTACCTTGGCAACTGCATCCGGTAAACTCCTTATTTTATCTTTACCAAATCCCATTGTCCGCGATCCTCCAATTCCTCGTAGTTGAGAAATTATTTCGTTGACTCGGTCGAATACTGAAATGTGAGAGGAAAAACGTAGGGCGACCGAAATCATTCTTCCCAAGCCCTCAGCCATTGCGTAAACATCACTTCCCGCCTTTCCAACATTAATAAAGATTTCCAAGGGCTCCGGAGGAGTACCACCGTTAGTGTTTAAGGTAATAAACGCAATCCCGACCGGTGTATTAATTCTATAGGTGGCACCATGAACAACCATCGGACGGGGTTTAATTGTGTATTCTTTTTTGGCTTCAACAGGATCGGGTTTTCTCTCAAGAACACCCGGCCGAGAGCCATCCCTCATATAGGCAATCCCCTTACATCCTAATTTATAAGCTAAGTTGTACAATCTTTTTACATCCTCAACTGTATGTGAATTTGGGGCATTAACTGTTTTTGAAATGGAAGCATCGACATATTTTTGAATCGCTCCTTGGACTTCAACGTGATCTTCAGGAGTTAACTCATTAGCGGAAACAAACCACTCCGGTTTTTTTAATTTTCCCATCTTCATTTCTTTTTCGTGTTTTTTATACCAGGCATCATAAAGTTCGTGACGGATGACGTGGTCTCCTAATCTATCATGACGAGCGAATTCAAATTCATAGACCGGTTCAATGCCACTGGTCGTACCGGCCATAAGAGAAGTTGAACCGGTTGGTGCTTGCATCAAAAGTAATGAATTTCTTATCCCATTTTTTTTAATTGATTTTTTTACATCTTCACTTAACTGGCTAACAAATTTTCCTGCCAAATATAATTTTTTATCGTATTTTGAAAAACTGCCTTTTTCTTTACTAAATTCCGATGACGCCTTATAAGCTTCATCTCTAATTAATTTATAGACTTTATCAATAAATTGCAGAGATTCGGCTGAGCCATATCTAATATGTAATTTAATTAAGGTGTCTCCCAGACCCATTGTCCCCAGTCCAATCCTTCTCTCTCCTTCAAGTTGAGTTTTGCGGATCCCTTCAAAGACGTACGGATCCATATCGACTACATTATCTTGAAATCTAACGGAAGTTCTAACAATATTTTTTAAGGTTTTAAAATCGAATTTACCCTTTTCATCGATGTTTTTTTCTTTAACAAGGGATGATAAATTTATAGATCCTAAATTACAGACTCCCCAAGGTGGCAAGCCCTCTTCGCCACACGGATTAACGGCAATAATCTTATTCCAATAATAATTGTTATAAAGTTTATTATATCTTTCCATAAAAACTACTCCCGGCTCGGCTGATTTCCAAGCAGCGGTTGCCACCAAATCCCAAAGTTTTCTGGCTTTAACAATTTTATGGACAATTACTCTTTTACCCATTTTTTTCCAAGCATCCAAATCCCCCGTCCATTTTTCATCATATTCAGGATCTTTAATATCCGGGAAAACCAACGGCCAATCGGCATCGTGTTCGACCGCTTCCATAAAAGTATCGGAAATATTAAGAGAAAGATTAGCACCATTAATTTTTGATAAATCTTGTTTGACAGTGATGAACTCTTCAATGTCAGGATGCCAATCCCAAAGCATAAGCATTAAAGCACCCCTGCGTGTACCACCTTGTTGAATAATATCTTTTGTTGCTACGGAAAAAAGTGACGCCCAATTTATTGGACCTGAAGAAAAACCATTGACTTTTTTAACTCTGGCACCGCGTGGTCGAAGAGAAGAAAGATTAATCCCGACTCCGCCACCCCGAGCCATAATCTCAACCATATTACCGAGGGTCTCAAGTATTCCGCCCCTTGAATCCTTTGGAGATGGAATTACAAAACAGTTATAGAATGAGACATCATAACCGGTTCCGGCTCCGGATAAAATCCTTCCACCCGGGACATATTTAAAATCTTTTAAAATTGAATAAAATTCTTTCTCCCAGGTTTTTTGTTTTGATTTTTTTTCCACTAATGAAACTGCTTTTGCAATTCTGGTCCACATTTCTTCAGGTTTTTTTTCTATCGCCTCCCCTGCTTTATTTTTTAACGCATAACGATCGACAAAAACCTTTTCTGAAATTCCTGTTAATTGCATATTATTTGCCCGATTTAATCGGATTAATTTTTTTTAACTCTTCCTGAAAATCATCTAAATCTACAAATCTTCGAAATACCGACGAGAATCTGATATAAGCGACTTTGTCAATTTTTTTTAATCGTTTGGCCGTTAGGTTACCAATTATTTTACTTTCTATTTCTGTCGTGTCCTTCTCTTTTAACTCTTGCTCTACT
>PEVZ01000025.1:7355-9642 GCA_002779665.1 Candidatus Roizmanbacteria bacterium CG06_land_8_20_14_3_00_34_14
AATTATTCTATCAATTTTTTCACTTGTTACAATTGTTTTTTCACACGATTTAAAAAGTCCGCTTCTAAGTTTCTCGCGATCGAATCTTTCCCTTGTTCCATCTCTTTTTATGACTATTATTGGTAATTCTTCAAGTCGCTCATAAGTCGTAAACCTTTTATCACACTTTGGACAAGATCTTCTCCGCCTGACAGTTGTCCCATCTTCAGATACTCTTGTTTCAATTACCTCCGTATCATGGTGTTGACAAAAAATACAAAACATATAGTGCGATATTAAATTTAAAACACTACCTGGCAGTTTTCAAGAGGTCGAAATATATCAAAACTATATCAATTTTTTTCAAGTAAACTTTTAGCCTCAAAAGATATTTTCATTTTCTGGTAAAAGAATATTCTATTATTTTTGTGAACTATTTATAATGTTTATAGCCGTTATAACAATTATAATGATTATAACCATTATGTTTCTCATCGATCTCTTTTTTCCAAAATTTTGTCTTGGTTGTGGGTATATTGGAGTTTATGTTTGTTCTTCATGTTTTAAAAAATTAGAACTGATTAAACAAGACACTTGTTTTTATTGTAAAAAACCTTCTCTTTTCGGCCTAACACACCCTAATTGTTCAAAAACACACAACATTGATGGGTTACTTACCATATATCACTACAATCCATTATTAAAAAAAATTATTAAAAATATCAAATATCGGTTGGCCGTGCAGGTCTGGCAAGAATTTTACAAAATTATTGAACCTCAAGTAATTTTAAAGTTAGGCTTCTATAAGAGGCTTTCCCAAGATTTTGTTATTCAACCAATTCCACTATCAAAAATAAAATATAATGAACGGGGCTTCAATCAAGCTAGTCTTATTAGTACCTTTTTTCAAAAGTTTCTTCACTATTCAATTGGTGATTTATTAATCAGAAAAAAAGAAATATCAGCACAGGCACAAATAAAAAATAAAAAGGGGCGATATTTTAATGTTCAAGGCGCATTTGCGATTAAACCTGATCGTAGGGGTTTGATTTATCAAACCCCAAACATAATTGTGATTGACGATGTTGTCACCTCCGGATCAACCGTTAAAGAAGCGGCTCGGGTTTTAAAAAAAGCCGGGATAAAAAAAGTTTATGTTTTGGCTTTAGCCAAAGGTTAATTTTGTAGGGGCGGGGTCTTCCCGCCCTATAATTACAAAAAAATAGATTATAATTAGACATATGCAGCCACATAAAATAGAGGTTTCTTCAAAGACGATTATTTTTACGGTTGGTTTTATTTTGTTATTAGGTGTTATTTGGTTAATTAAGGATTTGATTTTTTCTCTTTTTATTGCATTTATAATAGCTGGGGCTTTACGTCAACCAGTTGATTTTTTAGAAAAGAAAAAAATATATCGATCAATTGCTTCTTTTGTCATTTATTTTATTTTCGTTTTCATGATTTTTTATTTATTTGTCTTGATTATTCCTCCCTTAGTTAGTGAAATTATTGTTTTATTTAAAAATCTTCCTCTTATTGTCAACAAAGTTTCTCCAGTATTTTCAACTAACTCCAACTTAAATTTCCTTTCTAATAATATCCCTATCATAGCAAATGAAACAATCAATTTGATTAAATCTGCTTTTTCCAACGTTATTTTTGTTACCTCAACTTTATTTTTTGGTTTTTACTTTATTTTGGAAAAAAATATTGTCTCCAGGTTATTAGGTAATTTTTTTGATGATATAGAGCTTAATCGAATCAATTTAATTGCAGAACGAGCCCAAAAGAGATTGAGTTCTTGGTTTTGGGGAGAAGTAATCTTAATGATCGTCGTTGGAACGTTGACCTATATTGGACTAAATATCATCGGTATGAAATATACTTTGGCATTATCTGTCTTGGCGGGACTTCTTGAAGTCATACCCAGCCTTGGGCCAATTACATCATCTATCCCGGCTATATTAATTGGACTCTCGTATTCACCTATTATTGGACTTTATTGTGTTGTTCTCTATGTTGTCGTTCAACAACTTGAAAATAATCTAATCGTCCCGATAATTATGAAAAAAGTGACAGGGCTTCACCCTATCATCACATTAATCGCTATGATGATTGGCGGAAAATTGGCTGGAATTATGGGGATATTACTTGCTGTTCCTACTACAATGTTTATCGAAACAATTTTAATCGAATCTCAAAAAATTTATAAAAAATAATTCACTTCATCGAAGAGTCTTGTTTCTTCTTAATTAAGTAAACTCCTAATACTCCTACCCCAATAAGTAAAATAGCAATCACTAAA
>PEVZ01000025.1:9658-11030 GCA_002779665.1 Candidatus Roizmanbacteria bacterium CG06_land_8_20_14_3_00_34_14
TTGATTGACTAGTCATAGGCCATGACGGAATATTACCAGAAGCACCTTGATTACCAGAGTTCTCAACATTAGAGTCATTTTGACTACTATTAAGTTCCTTATTGTAAGTAACGATAGATTTTTTAATACTATCATTAATTTTAGGATTACTATACTGAGGGTAAAAAAGATTTGTCTTTTTACTCTTTATATTGGTGGAATTATCCGTTACAAATTTTGATGTTGTCACACTTGCCACCGTTCCACCTGAGGAATATCGTAACTTATAAGGCATAAAAGGAATATTGTCCGATGGAATCTTAAAATGTCCTTGACTATCGGCCACAGTTTCATAATAAGGTTTTGTCGAAGAACTAAGTAAAAGCTCAACTTTTGCTCCTGGCAGTACCTTTCCTTGAGAAGAAGTATCGCCCTCAATATAGGTAAGAATTGGATTTAATTTTAAAACCAATGGGGTCGAGTTAGTATCACTTGCAGATAAACCAAAGTCTGCTTTTATAACTTCAACCTCACCAAATATTTCACTTTTATTTTTATCAAAGGCCGACTGGTCAATCACTAAGGAAAAACGTCCAACTTTATCAGCTTTGACTGTTTTTGCAAGCTTGTAACGAACTTTTACTTCAGGATTATTTGAATCAGGAATGACGGAATAAGCATTAATTGTGGCTAGTGGATGACTGACCCGACCATCGATGAAAACACTGCTAATTCTATCTGATTGATAACTATATTCCATCATTTTTATTGGAAAATAAGTTGGCTGTCCTCCAACCGAATCAACTGGAATATCTCTATGCTGTGGACCGCCTTTTTCAACTATCTCTATTCCCGTTGCCAAAGGATAGATATTAGTATAGATTTTTGAATAATTGGGATTGAGAGTTAAAGAACTGGGGAAGTTATAACCTGCAACCTGAGGAGTTAGCTTATATGTACCGTCCAGGACAAAAAAACTAAAACCGCCATCCTCTAAAGTTAAATAAGGATTTGTCAATACGCCGGTTGGGACATCGTTAGGATCAAATTTATTAACAAAAGTGAAAGTTCCACTAATTCTTTTTTTTGTAAGAGTTACTGAAGTACCAGGGATTGGTTCCAAGCTCTGACTGTCAAAAACCCTTCCATCCGGATCCCATGATATTCCGATACATTTTTTTGCCGCTCCTACCCAATCAAATTCAGCTTCTCCTTGCTGTTGTCCACCCAATCCAAGATTTGGATCAACGGTTGGTTGAGGATCAGCAATACTGAAACCAAACCATTTTCTTTCATGATTACCAGGAGTAGCGTCTCCCCACTCTAAGGCTGAGACGGGATCGCCTTCACTTGTTTGTAAAGATCCATTTTCATCGGTTCTCAAAGTATGCAC
>PEVZ01000064.1:0-15818 GCA_002779665.1 Candidatus Roizmanbacteria bacterium CG06_land_8_20_14_3_00_34_14
GATCCTAAAATATATCCGCCCTGACGAAGTATTAGTGATGATGGAAGGAAAGATTGTCAAAAAAGGTGACTATAAATTAGCGGAGGAAATAGAGAAGAACGGTTATCAGAGTATATAAAGTTATAAAGTTCATAAAGTTTATAAAGTGGCAAAACAAGCAAAAATAGATTTCGACTATAAATTTGGTTTTTCAATGCCTGAGAATAATATTTATAAAGCAAAAAAAGGTTTGGATAAACAGATTGTTGAAGATATATCAGATTTAAAAAAAGAACCAATTTGGATGAAAGAATTTCGTTTAAAAGCTTACGAATCCTATAAAAAAAGAAAAATTCCAAAATGGGGAGCCGACCTTTCAAAAATAGATTTTGATGATATTTATTATTACATTAAACCGACCGAAAAACAGGTTAATTCCTGGGAAGATTTACCTAAAGAGATTAAAGATACTTATGATAGAATCGGCGTTCCTGAAGCAGAGAAAAACTTTTTATCCGGTGTATCAGCTCAGTACGAATCTGAAGTAGTCTATGAAAGCATAAATAAAGAACTTAATAAAAGGGGGGTAATTTTTTGTGATATGGATACGGCTTTAAGAAAATATCCGAAAATTGTTAAAGAATATTTTGGTACTTTGATTAGTCCCTACGATAATAAATTCGCCTCACTAAACTCTGCCGTTTGGTCGGGTGGATCTTTTGTATATATTCCAAAAGGAGTTAAATTACCAATGCCTCTTCAAGCATATTTTAGGATTAATGCTGAACGTTTTGGTCAGTTTGAAAGAACTTTAATAATTGCTGAGGAAGGAAGCTTCGTTCATTACATTGAAGGCTGTACTGCGCCTATTTATACGACGGCTTCGCTTCATGCCGCGGTTGTGGAAATTTTTGTTAAACGTGGAGCAAGAGTCCGCTATACAACCGTTCAAAATTGGAGTCATAATATTTATAATTTAGTGACAAAAAGGTCCATCGTTGATGAAAATGGAATTATGGAATGGGTCGATTGTAATATTGGCAGTGGTGTGACGATGAAATATCCGGCTGTTATTTTAAAAGGAAGGAAATCGCACGGCGAAGTATTATCAATCGCATACGCAACAAAAGGTCAACACCAAGACGCTGGAGCAAAAATGTATCATATCGGAGAGGAGACAACTTCAAGAATAATTTCCAAATCTATATCTAAAGAGGGAGGAAGGACTTCATATAGAGGGTTGGTCCAGGTCGCACCAGGGGCAAAAAAATCTAAGGTTTACGTATCTTGTGACGCGTTAATTATGGATGAGCAATCCCGCTCAGATACCTATCCTTATATGAGGATTAATGAAAAAAATTGCGAAGTCCAACACGAAGCAACGGTGGAAAAATTGGGCGAAGAAAAATTATTTTATTTAATGTCAAGAGGAATTAATAAAGCAGAATCAGAAACGATGTTAGTCAATGGTTTTATTGAACCGGTAGTCAAGGAAATTCCATTAGAATATTCAATAGAATTAAATAGATTGATCAGGATGGAGATGTCGGGGTCAGTCGGTTAAATCGGTTAAATCGGTTAAATCGGTTGAATCGGTTAAACAATTTAGCAATATAAAAATAAAAATATGAAGCTCATTAATCTAAACAAAACAAAACAAACGAAATTAACTTTTAATATACCTGGGGATTATGTAGTTTTTTTTCATAATCTTTCTGGTGAGTTTGATTTTAAAATCAATGCAAAAGAAGTTAATTTAGAAATTTTAGGACTTTATATTGGCAAAGAATCTGAAAAATTTGAACTAAAAACTAATCAATATCACGTTGCTCCAAATTCTACTTCAAATCTTTTAATAAAAGGTGTATTTCTAAATCAATCAAAATTTATTTATCAAGGATTAATAAAAATAGAAAAAACCGGACAAAAATCTCATGCTTACCAAAAAAATAAGAACCTAATTTTAGGGGAAAAAGTATTTGTTGATTCGCGACCTTTTTTAGAAATTTTAGCTGATGATGTTTTTTGTACTCATGGTTCAACGACTGGTAAAATAGATGAAGAGTCGATATTTTATTTAAAAAGTCGCGGTCTGGATCAAAAAAAAGCCGAGGAACTATACATTTCAGGCTTCATTCAAGAAATTATTGATAAAATAGAGCTTCATAGCCGACCGATGTACAACCTCGGAGGTTATGCAAGCTTGGCTAATAAATATGATTAATTTAAAAGATATAAAAAACCAGTTTCCGATTTTTAAGCATCAGCCAGGCTTGGTCTATCTTGATTCAACAGCGACTTCTTTAAAGCCAAAAATAGTTATAGATAAAATTAATGAATATTATAGTGAATATTCAGCTAATGTTTTTAGAGGTATTTATCCGATGTCCGAAAAGGCAACTGCGGAATTTGAAGAAACCAGGGGGGTCGTTTCAAAATTTATCAATGCTAATAATTCTCGAGAAATTATTTTTACAAGAAATGCCACTGAATCTTTAAATCTATTAGCCTATTCGTTGGGTCGCAAGATTATTAACCCGGGTGACGAAATTGTTACTACCATAATGGAACACCATTCAAACTTTGTCCCATGGCAGGTACTTGCGGAGGAAGTAGGAGCGACTTTTAAAATCATAGATATTGATGAAGATGGAAATTTAGAATTTAAAATTCAGAATTCAGAATTGTTAAAACAAATAATAACTAAAAAAACTAAAATTCTTACCCTAACCTATGTCTCAAATGTTCTCGGAACCATTAATCCTATTAAAGAAATAATTTCAACCGCAAAGAGTATCAATCCAAACATAATTGCCATAATTGATGCTGCACAAGCAGTTCCTCATCTGAAAATTGACGTTCAGGAATTGGGGGCAGATTTTATAGTTTTCTCATCTCATAAAATGTTAGGGCCGACTGGAGTTGGTGTCCTTTGGGGTAAAGAAAAAATATTAAAAGATATGTACCCATTTATGTACGGAGGAGATATGATTGACGAAGTATATGTTGATAGAACGACTTTTAAAGATGTCCCTCATAAATTTGAAGCCGGAACACCGGCAATTGGAGAGGTGATTGCTTTTAAAGAATCGATAAAATTTTTAGAAAAAATTGGTATGAATAATATTTTAGAACATGAAAAAAAATTAACAGATTTTGCGATTAATCGATTAATCGATACATTTGGACAATCAATAAAAATTTATGGACCTAAAAAAATTGAAGATAGGGGTGGGATAATATCTTTTAGTTTTGATAAATTTCATCCTCACGATATTGCTCAGATTTTGGCTGATCAAGGGATCTGCGTTCGGGCCGGTCATCATTGTGCAATGCCATTGCATACGAGACTAAAAGTACAGGCAACAGTTAGAGCAAGTTTTTATATTTATAATGATGAAAAGGATGTAGAAAAATTAGTGGAAGGATTAAAGAAAGTTAAAAATATTTTAAAATGAATATTTATCAAGATATTATCCTCGACCATTATCATCATCCCCACAATCAGGGCAGACTTATTAAACCAGATAAATCTGGCAAGGTGAGTAATCCTCTATGTGGAGATAAAATTGAAATGATGATAGACTTTGAAAAAAATAAAGTAAAAGAAGTTAAATTCCATGGTGAAGGTTGTGTTATTTCAACCGCATCTGCTTCAATGTTGACTGATTTTGCTAAAAGTAAATCAAAAGAGGAATTGAAAAAACTCAATTCGAAGTTTATCATTAAGATGTTAGGGATTGATTTAGGAATGACGAGAATCAAGTGTGCCGTATTGCCACTTGAGGCGTTACATAAGCTTTTATAAAAATTATAAATTTTATAATAATTAAAAATATTATATGGATACTAAAGTAAAAGACTCTAAAAATCCTTCTGGACCGGTGACATTAAAATCAGGGCATAAAGTATGGGTTGATAGAAACTTGTGTATCGGTGCGGCTACTTGCATAGCTGTTGCACCAAAAGCTTATGTTCTTGATGAAGAGGCTAAAGCAGTTATTTTAGAAAGTGCTGACGAAGACACGATAGAGAATATTATTGAGTCGGCTAAAGCTTGCCCCGTTGCCGCCATAATAATTGAAGATGCACAAGGGAATAGAGTATTCCCAAAATAAGTTCGTAAAGTTCGTAAAGCTATAAAGTTTGTAAAGAAAAAACTTTTTTCTACTTTATGAACTTTAAAAACTTTATAAACTTTATAAACTAATTTATGAATTTTACTTGGTTAATTGGAGGAGAAGCAGGCTTTGGAATAATGACCACCGGGGTGGTTTTTTCTAAGATCGCAACTCGTTCCGGCTATCACATTTTTGATTACATTGAATATCCATCTCTTATTCGTGGTGGACATAATGCTTATGAAGTCCATGTTTCGGGTGATGACGTTTCGCACTTGAGTCCGACGATTGATGTTTTAGTTTGTTTGAATAAAGAAACCTATGAAAAACATAAATCCAGATTAACTCCATCAAGTTTAGTGGTCTTTGATAAAGAGGAATTTGAAATAAAGGAGGATATCAAGAAAATAATTATCCCTTTCAAAAAAATTTTAACCGACTTAAAAGGTCAGCCGGTGATGAAAAATACAATTGCTCTAGGTGCTTCAATTGGGTTACTTGGTGGAGATATCGATGAACTTATAAAAATAATTTCAGAACAATTTTCTAAGAAAGGCGAAGAAGTTATAAATTTTAATAAACAGTTTGTCCAGGCGGGATATGATGCGGTTAAGAAAAATTATTCAAATTTAATTTTAAATTATTTAGTTAAAAAAGCAGGAGAAGATAAGTTGGTCATAACTGGGAATGATGCTTTTTCAATAGGTAGTGTAATTGCGGATGCTCGAGTTTATGTTGCTTATCCAATGACTCCATCATCGACTGTTTTGACAGATTTGGCGTCTTGGCAGGAA
Organism: Candidatus Roizmanbacteria bacterium CG06_land_8_20_14_3_00_34_14; assembly: GCA_002779665.1. Classification (GTDB taxonomy): domain Bacteria; phylum Patescibacteriota; class Microgenomatia; order UBA1406; family GWC2-37-13; genus GWC2-37-13. The sequence goes on from PEVZ01000064.1 coordinate 4,895, forward strand.
AAAGTCGGGATGATCGTCCGCCATGCTGAGGATGAAATTTCTGTAATTAATACGGCAATTGGTTCTTCTTTTGCCGGCGTTCGCTCAGCGGTTGGAACATCGGGCGGAGGGTTTGCATTAATGGCAGAAGCAATTTCCTTTTCAGGAATAACCGAAATTCCATTGGTTGTCTTCATCGCCCAAAGACCCGGGCCGGCTACCGGAATGCCAACCTGGACAGAGCAGGGCGATCTGTTATTTTCAGTTTTTTCAGGACACGGAGAATTTCCAAAAATTGTCTTAGCCCCTGGTGATAATGAAGAGATGATTGAGTTAACTGCAAAGGCCTATAATTTAGCCGACCAATATCAATTACCTGTAATTGTAATGTCAGATATGTATCTTTCAGAGTCACATAAGTCTATCACTAAAAAGTTTGTTGATGAGTTTGTAAAAAATTACAAAGTTAATAGAGGTAAGCTTATTAACAAAATAACCAATAACCACTTTCCAATTTCCAAAAAATACTTACGTTATCAGATAACTGATGATGGGATTTCTCCTCGTCTAATTCCTGGAACACCTGGATATTTTTATCAGGCTAATTCTTATGAGCATTTAGAAGATGGACATACTTCAGAGGATGCCAAACCAAGACTTGAGCAGGTTGACAAAAGAGCCCGGAAATTGGTAACTTATTTAGCTGAAGATTTTTCAATGCCAAAAATATATGGTGATTTAGAAAAATCGGAAATAGTTTTTATTTCCTGGGGTTCAACAAAGGGGATTGTGATAGAGGCGCAAAAACAATTGAAAATTAAAAATACCAATTCGGCATTTATCCATTTTAATCATATTTACCCGTTAGATAAAGAAAAAGTTAAATCACTATTTGAAGAAAGCAAAAAATATATTTTAGTTGAAAATAATTCTTGGGGACAGTTTGGAAAATTATTGATGTTGGAAACGGGTTTTGAGATAAAAGAAAAAATATTGAGATATGATGGGAGAGCGATTACGGCAGAAGAAATAGTCAAATACGTTCAAACGTTAAAACGTTAAAACGTTCAAACGACAAATATTATGGCAAATATACAGGATTTTAGCGGTTACAATCCAACCTGGTGTCCTGGATGTGGAGATTGGGGGATTGGAATTGCTATCAAACAAGCTTTAATTCAATTAGGTTTAGATCCATCCTCGGTGGGAGCCGTTTTTGGAATCGGTTGCTCCGGAAATATGAATGATTTCCTAAATGCTTACGCCATTCATTCGCTTCATGGGCGAGCAATTCCAAATGCAATCGGATTTAAAATTGCCAATCATAAAATGCCGGTTATCGTTATAGCCGGTGACGGGGATACCTATGGTGAAGGCGGAAATCATTTGATGCATGCATGTAGGGGTAACCATGATATAACAGTTATCGTTCATGATAATGGGGTTTATGGCTTAACAACAGGTCAATCTGCTCCTACGGCTCAAAAGGGATTTAAATCAAAATCAACTCCTACCGGGATAATAGAGACGCCGATTAATCCATTGGCTCTAACCATTACGTCAGGGGCAACCTTCGTAGCTCAAAGTTTTGCGGGAGATGCGATCCACACGATCTCTATGATAAAGGCGGGGATAGAACATAAAGGTTTTTCAGTTGTTAATATCTTACAACCCTGTGTGACATTTAATAAAGTTAATACTTATCAATACTATCTACAAAGAGTTTACAAACTTGATGAAAATTATCAAAAGAATGATTTTAAAATAGCTGTCCAAAAAAGTTTAGAAATCAACGATGAAAAATTTCCATTAGGAATTATTTATCAAAATAAAAAAGCAACATATAGCGACCAATTGCCCCAACTTAAAGACAGCACACTCGTTGATAAAAAAAGATTTACAGACATTGATCAGATATCAAAATTATTTATTTAATTGGTCTAAGTTAGTTGAACGATTATATAAGTTTAGAGGGTAACAATAGTATATATTACTATAGGTTTATCACTAAAAAATAGCTATTGACAGTTAGCAAATACTTTGTTATACTGCTAAAACATATGGGATTTTTAATTGGAGCGTCAGGACAATCCGTTTACCCAGTAGCACCAGTACGTGATGGAATTGTTTTTCCAGGTACTGAGAATGTTTTGGTTTTTGGAAGAGCAAAAAGCGTAGCTGCCATCAATGAGGCAATGCGCAAAGACAGGAAAGTAGTTCTTTTAATGCAAAGAAATTCTGTGCAAGATGATCCTAAGAGTAATGAGCTTTATCAGGTTGGAGTGCTTGCTTTGATAGATAAAACTGTCCCGGGAGATAAAGGTGAGATCAATGCCCTGCTTAAAGGAATCGAGGTTGTGAAGGTGTCATCTTTTACGAAACAGGATTCTTGGTTTGAAGCAAAAGTAGAAATAATCAAGGAAAATGTCATTGAAGATGATGAAATCAAAGCGATGATTAGGTATATCGCCACTCAGATTAAAAAAGCAATCAATCTTGGAAAGACGGTCGACTTCGTTTTTTTAATGAACATTCTTAATACTGATAATCCAATTAATTTTGCTCACCAGATTGCAGTTGTCCTTGATTTGAAGCCACAAGAACGTCAAATGCTTCTCGAAGAAAATGATTTAAAAATAAAATTAAAAAAAGAAGTTGATTTTGTTAATCGGGAAATTAAGGTCCTTGAAATTGAATATAGTCTAACCTCAAAAACTCAAAAAAAATTTAATAAAGGAATGAAGGAATCAATACTTCGTGAAAAAATGAAAACCATTGAAGAAGAATTAGGCGAAAAAGGTGAGGATAAAGATACTTCAGAATACAGAGATAAAATCAAGAAAGCAAAAATGCCTAAGGAAGTTGAGGAAAAAGCCGAAAAAGAATTGAAACGACTGAAGCAGATGTCTCAATTTAATCCGGAAGCATCGTATGTCCGCACTTACTTAGATTGGTTGGTGGAGCTACCTTGGTCGGTCACATCAGAGAATAACGTCAAAATTAAGGATGCCGAAAAAATACTTGATGAAGATCATTACGGCTTAAAAAAAATTAAGGAAAGAATCTTAGAATATTTAGCGGTTATAGAAATGAGGAAAATGAAAGAGCTGACACAAAAGGCAAAAGGGAGACAGCCAACCATTCTTTGTTTTGTTGGTCCTCCTGGAGTCGGAAAAACATCACTCGGAAAATCAATTGCCAGAGCCCTTGGTCGCAAATTTGTCAAAATTTCATTAGGTGGAATTAGGGATGAAGCTGAAATTAGAGGTCACCGTCGCACTTATGTGGGTGCTCTTCCCGGACGAATGATTCAGGGGGTAAAACAAGCCGGGACAAAAAATCCGATTTTTATGCTTGATGAAATTGATAAGATAGGAAAAGATTACCGAGGCGATCCATCGTCTGCCTTACTTGAGGCGCTTGATCCGGAACAAAATTCGGCCTTTTCCGACCATTATCTTGAGGTTCCTTTTGATCTTTCCGATGTTTTCTTTATTACGACTGCTAATATACTTGACACCATTCCTAACGCACTGCACGATCGTTTAGAGGTGATTCATTTTCCGGGGTATACGGAAGAGGAAAAATTTAATATTGCTAAAACTCATTTAGTCCAGAAGCAACTCGATGCCAGTAGTCTTGATAGCAAAGAGGGGTCAATCACAGATTCAGCCGTTAAAACTATTATTCGAAGATATACTCGAGAAGCCGGAGTCCGTGATTTGGAACGTCAGATTTCTACAATTTTTAGAAAATTAACCCGGGAAATAATTGAGAAGAAAGTAAAAAATAAAATAGTGGGGACAAATGATATTCCAAAATATCTTGGACCATTTAAGTTTTCCTCATCGATGATTGAAGCGAAAGATACAATTGGGATTACGACCGGACTGGCCTGGACTCAAGCGGGCGGAGATATTTTATTTATTGAAGTAGCCATTATGCCGGGTAAAGGTGGGCTCACTCTGACTGGTCATTTAGGTGACGTGATGAAGGAATCTTGTCAGGCGGCACTTTCATACATTCGACCACGTTGGAAACAGTTTGGGTTAAAGGAAGATTTTTATCATAAAATCGATATTCACGTCCACGTTCCTGAAGGGGCCGTACCAAAGGATGGACCATCAGCGGGATTAGCTATCACAACGGCGATGATTTCCGCTCTAACAAAAACTCCAACTGTCCGGACAGTGGCAATGACAGGAGAGATAACGCTTCGAGGACGAGCATTGGAGATTGGTGGAATTAAAGAAAAGATAATTGCCGCTCATCGATCGGGAATCAAAACGGTGATTATTCCAAAAGATAATAAAAAAGATTTGGAAGATATTCCAAAATCTGTGTTGAAAGACTTAGAATTCCACTACGTCGACCACGTCGACCAGGTCCTCAAGGTGGCGCTGAAGGGGAAGTAAGGTTATTGTTTAAATCGTAGATAAATCTCCCGTAGCGAATAAATAGCATTATATATTTTGTAAAGAATAGGATTGATGACCAAGTCATAACTCCCTACAAATTCTACAAATTTTGTTGAATATCCTTCTTTAAATCTTGTAAATCCGGCCCAGTCGTTAGATTGTTCGTAGTTTGGCCCAAGCGAACCCCACATATCAAATTTTTTCGCCCCTAATTTTTTTCCAAGCTTTATTGTCTCCCACATTAATAAATTAGAAGGCATTAAATTTCGATATTCAAGAGATGTCCCGCCGTATGGATAATAAAAAACATTTTTAAAATAAAAAAGCTCGTAAGAGGCTAAAGGAACATCATTATAAAAAGCGATTAAAATATGGGCAAGATCTTTCTTCATACTTTCCCAAACTATTTTGTGATATTTTGGAGAATGACCAAAATATTTTTGTCTTTTACAGGTTTCAAAATAAAGTTTTGAAAAAATCTCAAAACCCTCCTTATTTGACATCTCTTTTATGACAACGCCTTTTTTTTCAGCCAAACGAATATTGTAGCGAGTCTTTGAATGAAAGGATTTGAGTAGTTCGTCCTCAGTTTTGTTGAGGTCTAGAACCTGAGTCCAGGAGGGGAAGAGAGGGTGGGGGGAAGATTGTAACTTGTAACTTGTAACTTGTAACTTAGATTTTTCAACGTTAGGTTCAATTTTGATGAAAATTATTTTGTTTTTCTTACAATAATCAATGAGAAAATCAAGAACGTTTTTTGAGGGAAAAACAGAACGGGGAAGATAGCCGATTTTTAAATCTGTAGGGTGTAGGGAATGAATAGTTAATTGAAAAACATTATTACCATCGGAAAGACGTAAAACTTCGACGCCTGTTTTTTTGCGGGCTTCACCCCACTGCCAAGTCTGCAAGGGGTGAAAGGCTTGTTTGTTGTATTCAGTTGACGAAAAATCATCAGGGATTATTTTGATCATAATTTATTGTAGGGAACAGAAATCTTTGTTCCCTACCGATTTGATAACATCTAAAGTCTCTTTTCCGCATTTTTTCCAGGAAAAAAATTTAATCCGTTGCCTACCTTTTTCGATTAGCTCTTTTCTTAGTTGAATATTACCACTAAGCGTATTAAATTTTTGGAGCAAATCTTCTGCGTTTGTTGGATCAAAATAAAGACTGGCATCGCCTCCTATTTCGGGCAGGCTTGAAGACATCGAAATAATAGTTGGGCAATCGTAGCTCATTGCTTCAAGGACAGGAATTCCAAATCCTTCATAAAGAGATGGTAAGGTGAGACAAAAAGCATTTTTATAGTACCAAATTAACTCGTCATCAGATATGTGACCGGTAAAAATAACCCTGTCTTCAAGATTCATTGATTTTACTTTTTCGAAAATACTTTTATATAACCAACCCTTTTTACCAACAATGACGAGTTTGAAGTTAGGATTTGTTTGTTGGAATTTAGCAAAAGCATCAATTAGTGTTTTCAAATTTTTTCTTGGCTGAATTGTACCGACGAATAATATAAATTTTTGCTTGCCCGCCGTAGTCTTGACGAAGGCGGGATTTTTGATATCCAATACTTGATTTATCTTTTCATATCCGTTATATATAACTGATACTTTTGATTCGCAAATATTGTAATTTTTTACAATGTCTTTTTTAGTTGTTTTTGAAACGGAAATTATTTGTTTGGATTTATTTATGGAAAATTTAGTCCAGTTAATAAGTTGCCATAAATCTTTTTTTTTAAAATCTTCAGGAAAATAGAGATATGCCAAATCATGAATAGTCACTACTTGAGGGACCGGACAAAAACGGGGAAGATAGTGGGCAGGTGAAAAAAATATATCAATATTTTTATTTAAATAAAGCTCAATTGGTAAATAAATTTGAGACCAAAGAAATTTACCACTGATAACCCTATATTTATAAAATTCGTTTTCTTCCGGAAGTTCAAGTAACGGTTTATTTTTCAGATAAACTATAAATTTAGTTTCTTTGTCAGCGACGGAAGAGAAATATTTAAGCAAATTTTGGGCATAGACAGAGACTCCGACTTTATTTTCAACATTGGCTTCATTACCATCAACACCAATTCTTATCATTAAATATTTTTTATAAATTTTTATAAACTGTCTCAAGTTCCTTAGCTGTTTTACTCCATTGATATTTTTCTTTAACAAGTTCGTAAGCATTAGTTCTTATTTTTTTATAAATTTTTTTATTTTCTAATAAATATTTTATTTTATTGACAAACTCATCAGGATTATTAGCAATAATGACATTTTGATTGTTGGTGACCTCAAGTCCTTCTATCCCAGTCGTTGACGAAATAACCGGCATTCCCGAACCCATCGATGCCAAAATCTTAAGTCTGGTTCCACCGGGTCCAAAAATTGGGGCTATAAAAAGAGTGTTTTTTATAAATAATTCTTTGACCTTATCAATATCATTAGGTTCAATATTAATAATTTTTATATTTTTGTCTATGAACTTACCAAGTTTTTTTGCATTTTGACCGGCGATAACAACTTTAATCCGCGGAAGTTTATTTACTAATTGAGGATATATTTCTTTAATGATATATTGCGCCGCCTCAATGTTTTGCAACCAGAAAAAATTTCCCTGAAAAAATATGGTTGGCGATTTTAAATCCTTCTTATTTAATTTATCTGTAATCATTTCATCGCCAACGCAGTTTGGAATTATTGAAGTTCTTAATTGTGGCTCTTCACTTTTTATTAGTTTTTCATCAGACGAAGATACAACTACGACCGCGTTAGCTTTTTTCCAGTAAAATCTTTCCCAGTATTTTAATTTAATAATATCAATATCAAAGTAGATAAGAAATCTCAAATAAAACGGCAAAGAATTCACAAAATGTTTATAAACTTCATATTCAATAGTTTGCTCAACAAGAACTATTGGAATTTTTGTTTCTGGAATATGTGGCATAACATAAAAAGTTTCTGCGTGGATGACATCAAATTTTTCCTGTATTAATAGTTTGTTGATTATTATTTTTGCTTCATCTGAATAATTCCTGACGACTAAAAAGGGTGATGAGGAGAAAATAGTTTTGAAAATATTTTTTAATTGCCACGGAGTTGCTGGTCTTTTACAAAGATAAATTTTTTTACAATATTTTTTTAAATAGGATTCATATTTTTTTTCTTCGTTGTTTTTATACAAAGCCACTAAAGTTATCTCATTATTGCGACTCAAGTATTTAAGGAGGTTATAAGTCCTTATCTGTCCACCCGAGGATGGGGGGTAGGGAACGTAAGGTGTGACCATAAAAATCTTCATAGTTATAGTTTGAATAAAGTGAATTTTTCATTTTCAAAAACTATTTCATAATCAGCCTTCATAGAATTAATCTGACCTTCATTAGATGAAATCAAATACTTATAACCTAATTTTTTTAAGTCAATTGGATCTTTAAAGATTGATGGAGCCCCGCGACGATCGCTAAGATAAAGCAACGTCGTGTCTCCCGTCCTGTCTGTAACTACTTTATCATCAATACCGGTTAAACTATTTATCACATTGGCCTCTTGAACTAATTCCTGTGAATATTGATAATAATCAATCACCTTAAAATAAGAAAAATAGAAGGAAAAGCCAAAAATAAAAAATACTAATAGAGAGACAAAAAAGGAATTGATGAAATTATTTTTGTGTTCGTATAAAAAATTAACACCAAGCCCAATCATTAAAACGAAAACAGGCAGTATGAGAGTCTGATAATATTCATGTTGAAGATTGCCACCCTGAAAAACAAATATATAAGCTAAAGCCGAGAAAAGAAAAGTAAGTAAAAAATATTTTTTTTGTTTAGCAATTATTCCCAGGACAAAAAATAAAGTCAGATAACCCCCGAGAATTAGATTATTTATCCTCTCAAAAAATATCCAACGGAAGAAAGAAGGATGAAATAAGATACTCTTTAAACCTTGAGAAGTATTAACTGAATTAAATAGCCAGTCAGAATAAGGAATTCCTTCAGGAAAATTTTTAATATAAATTCTCCAGTAAACTAAAGGTATAAAAGTCAGAAAAAAATAGAGATAAAATTCAAATCTTTTTAAAAAATTAAGCTTATATTTTCTGTAGAATAGAACAACAATTGGTAGTCCATAAAAAATTATCGTTGGCTTAATTAATAAAGAGCAGGCAAAGAAGATGATAGATGATAGATAGTAGATGATAGACGATAGTCCTTTTTGTTTATGTTCGACGTACAGATATAAGAATAAAATTGATAGCATTGAAAAAGCTAAGGCGGCTGTTTCCGGTAAAATAACTCGAGAAAAAAATATAAAAAATGGAAATACAGAATATGTCAGTGACCCAAATATTGCCGAAATCCTTCCGCTTTCTTTGAGTAATAAATAATAAATTATTGAAATAATAATTAGCGAAAAAATAATAGTTGTCAGTCTCCCCCAAATTTCTAAAGGAAAAACAGGAAATGTTTTATATAAAATAGCCACAATAGCGTTATAGATAGGAAACTCAACCATCCGATACCCATTTGGATTAATAATTCCAGATTGGACATTGGAAAGATCGTCATAGATTGGGTGGAATAAGTCAATACCATTTCGAACGAAGTTACGGACAACAGATGCGGTATCGGCCTGATGCCAAGAATGAAGGTCAGCTAATGGAATATTTATCTTATAAAGACGGAAGAGGAGAGCGATGAAAAGAATAAATGTCAGAATAAATATGTCAAGCTTTCTCATAGGTTAATCGGTAGTACCCAATATAGAGTCCTGCCAGTGTCCAAAATACATAGGCAACTTTTGATGCTTCAAAGGCGTCGATATATGAAGCGTTAATAAAAAGAGCAAAAAATCCAAAGATAAAACCATATCCGATTAATTTTTCCTCAAAACTTAATTTCTTAATGCTTACAAAAATTGTTTTTAAAATCAAAAATAAAATATTTAAAAAAGTAATTGTTCCGAGTAATCCAACTTCTCCTATCCAGCGGAAATAATCACCGTCAGTTGCTTCGGTGATTGACGATGGCCCCGTCCCAAGTAGAGGGTTTTTCTTAAAGGCATTAATCGCTCTTGGCCATTCAACCTGAAAACGGGTTGCCATAGAAATATCCGAAACTACCGTGTTTACAGGTCTAAGATTGGCTGATAAAGTCGCCACGTATTTGTCAGTATTGCTAACAGTCAGTACCCCGGAATTTGTTGCCTCATTTACTTTTTCCTGAACAATTTTATTTCGAAAGGTGTTTAAATTATCATCACTATTTTTTGTTTGATCTTTTAATTTAACGTAAAAAGATCCAGCCGGCAACTCTTTAGTCGTAATAGTTTGTCCGATGTAAACAGCTCCGGTTCTATCGTTAACCAAAATTCTTCTTACCTGGAAAGTTTTTAAAAATCTTTTAGTTATTTCTCCTGTTGTGAACATTAGTCCCGCGGTCAATAACAGTACAAAAATTAAAAATTTAAATTTACGGATAAATAATAAAAATCCTACGGTAGCGATTAAATAGGCAATAAATGATGAGCGGGATGATGTATAAAGCAAGATTAACAGAGCTCCAATAAATAAATAAATAAACAGATTGTTTTTTTTAAAAAAATAAAACGATAGAATGAGGGGAATTGCCATAACAAGATAAATTGCCAAATCATAATGTCCGCCAAAAGTAGCTGATATTCGGGAATCAGGGGTAAGATAAAGAATATACCCTTTTGCATATTCAGGATTCATCGTCTGAACGGCTGGAAAATTTAAAAACTTTTGTCCAAGTCCGTAGAGAATTACCAAGAAAACAGAAATAAAGAAATAAGAAATAATTTGCCAAAAATCTTTTTTAGTTTTTATAACTGAAGAAGCGATAAAAAACATTATCATATATTCAACTCGACGCAATGAATGAAGAAGCCCAAGATGGGGAAGTTGCATATTTTTTACAACATATGCGTTCCAAATAAATGAGGCGAAAACTGAGATAAAAAATAAGGCAAAAGGTAATATGAATTTTTTATTGAGGGCGACTTTCCTTCTTAGTAGTTGAAAGGCAAAAACAAAAGCCAATATGGCTAAATAAATATCATCGAGTCGAATGGCAATATAAGTATAATTGATCATTTTAAAAGGAAGTTTTGGCCACAGGGGAACAAAGAAAATAAAACCAATCAATAAGGTCTTAACTAAATTTTCGTCAAGTTTTTTAAACCAATTTGAAAGCTTCTTCATAAGTTTCAATCAGATAGCGATTTCCCTTAATTTTACCAATTAAATAGGCAATTATGGCCTTTAATTTTAAAATTAAACGGAGAATAAATAATTCAAATTTTGAATAATGTTTTTTATAGAAAAAAAGAAATCCTTTATAAACTTGTAAAATAGGAAAAGTTTTACCATTTGACGACGCCGAACCAAGATGAATAATCTGAGATTTAGGATAAAAAAATGTATTAAGTCCAAGTTTTTTGGCGCGGTATAAAAGATCAACTTCTTCCATATACATAAAAATATCTTTATCA
>PEVZ01000064.1:15852-16079 GCA_002779665.1 Candidatus Roizmanbacteria bacterium CG06_land_8_20_14_3_00_34_14
TTTATCAAAACCTCCTAAACGGTCATAATATTTTTTGGTTGTCATTATGCAGGCGCCACTTATCCAATCAACTTGACAAAATTTATCAGGTGAAGATCGGGTTAATCCCCAATAGTCACCCTTGAGAAGGAGCGAGGCGAAGACTACCGGGAGAGTAAAAAATCTAGCTACCGATGATTGAGGTGTCAAATCACGGTTAAGTAGTTTTGCTCCTAAAAAATGGACAC
>PEVZ01000045.1 GCA_002779665.1 Candidatus Roizmanbacteria bacterium CG06_land_8_20_14_3_00_34_14
TATAATTAGACTTATTAAAATGAGGAAAAAAACTTTTTTTCATACTAATTTTTGGAGCTTGCTGACATTTTTTGTCATAATCATCCTATTTTGCTATTTTAGATTAAAACCAATCTTTTTACAAACCGTCCCGTACACTTTTGATCAAGGTCGCGATTTCATTAAGACACAACAAATTGTCAGAGAATTAAATCCAACCTTAATCGGTCCTACTTCAGGAATTCCGGGCTTATTTCATGGTGCATGGTGGTATTATTTTTTGGCAATACCTTATATATTCTTTTCTGGACTTCCTATAGGATTCTCTTTATTTATTTTTATTAATTGTTTTTTACAATTAATATTATTTTCATATTTTCTTAAAAAGGAATTTGGGTGGCTTACTTCCCTATTATTTGCATTGCTTATAACTGGATCTTCATATTTTATATCGATGTCATTTTTTGTGATAAGTAGCGTATTCACTTTTCCTTTTATTCTTTTATTTATTTATTCCGCTTATTTATTTTTAAAGACAGAAGATAAAAAATATTTTTTTTGGCTTTTTTTATGGATTGGTTTTATTTTAGAAGCAGAATTACCAACAGGTCTTTTTACCGGAATAGCTTTTGTGTTAACTCTTTTATTTTTGGGAAAAATAAAATTATTGTTATCTAAAGACGGATTTAAGAAAGCCTTTGTTGGATTTATTATTCCCATAATACCACGGATACTTTTTGAAATAATAAAGGGTTTTCCTCAATCAAAAACTGTTCTTAAGTTTATTTTAAATCCAGAATTCCACAGCCCAAAACCGTTTACCGAAATCTTCAAAGACAGATTGTCTTTATTTAGTAATTATTTAGTGACATCTTTTCCTTTTGACAACCTTTCAATTATTTATGGAATATTTTTATTGTCAATAATTGGTATTGTGCTTACTTATCTAAATAGTGATAAAAAAATTAAAAAATTTTATATATTTTCTCCAATCATGATTTTATTATTTTTTATACTTTCCTCTTTTTATAAAGACAGTTTTTGGAGTAATTATTATGAAGGAATAGGTTATTATTTTATTTTAACTATCGCCCTTGGATTTTATGGATTTTCTTTTACCAGAAATAAAATTATTAAAAATATACCATGGTTAATCTTTATTTTTTTATTTTTATTTAACTTATTAAAATTTACTAAGGAAATAAAAAACAGCAACATTCCTAATGATGGTCTAAGAAAACAATTAGCAACTGTAGTAAAAGTTTATGAAATAAATAAAGGAAAAAAAGATTTTTGCGTCAGAGTTTATACTCCTCCCGTTATTCCTCATACATATAGCTACCTTTTTGACTATTACTATTACTCAAAACATATGGTCAGACCAACAACCAGCTATGTTAATAATCAATGTTGGTATATCATTGAAGATGACCAATTAAAATTCAGAATTGAACAGTTTAGAAAAGAACATATTCCCACAACAGGAAAATTAATAAAAAAAATACTTATTCATAAAGATGTTACGCTGGAACTTTGGCAAGATTATCCCCAACAATAATATGATAGGTTTAATAACTGTTAATTATAATCAATATCAGCTTACCCGGGAATTTATCGACTCTCTCGAGACCGTTAAAAACGCCAGTGATTTAACTGTTTTTATCGCTGACGTCTCAACCAAAAAAGAGGATTTTAAAATTGGCAAGTATCCAATGAAGGTCGTTATAAAACCTCTCCCGAATAAGGGATATGCTTATGGAATTAACGAGGGGACAAAATATTTCATTAAACAAGGAATAGATAAATTTTGCGCCATTAATAATGATATTTTTTTTGATAGGAACTTTTCAATAGAAGCTCATCGAGGATTTGAAAAAGCAGATATCTTTGGAGGTAAGATTTATTATGCTCCAGGATATGAATATCATAAAAAATATCAGAAACAAGATATTGGCAAAGTTATTTGGTACGCCGGAGGTATTAATGATTGGAAAAACGTTTATACGTCACACCGAGGAGTTGATGAAGTAGATAATCAGCAGTATGAAAAATTTGAAGAGACTGATTTTATTACCGGTTGTATGCTTTTTTTTAATAAAAAAGTTATGGATAAGGTCGGTTTTTGGAATGAAAAATATTTTTTATATTTTGAAGATTCGGATTTTTGTGAACGGGCAAAAAGATCCGGATTCCGATTATTTTATAATCCGAAAATAATTATCTGGCATAAAAATGCTCAGTCAACCGGTGGTTCAGGTTCCCCTCTCCAACAAAAATATCAACGTAAAAATCAATTAATCTTCGGTATAAAATATGCCCCTTTTAGAACTAAACTACATTTAATTAAAAATTATTTTTTCGAATGAGTATCTTGTCATTCCCGCGTAGGCGGGAATCCAGAACTTCCATATTTTCTTATTTCATCTTAACTCTTTGTTCTTTTTTAGCTTTTTATATATGTTTTTATAAATTAGGGTTTGCCGCCTTAGAAAATTGGGATGAAGCTTGGTACGCCGATGTAACTCGACATATGTTACAAAGTAAAGAATTTTTTGTTTTATATTGGAATCGAATTGTTTTTCTTGACAAACCACCTTTATATATGTGGTTAAGTGCGTTAAGTTCCCAATTTTTTGGCTTATCTGAATTTTCTCTAAGATTTACTTCTGCCCTAAGTGCTTTTGCAACAACAATCCTAATAATGATTTATTCTTATCAAAATTTTGGTTTGATTCCAGCATTAATTAGTTTTAGTACATTGGCTTTTAATAATTTATTTATCTGGAGAGCTCGCAGTGGAAATCTTGATTCACTGCTGACATTACTTTTTGTGATCTTTTATTTTCTTATCATCAGTAAGAAAAAAAATAAGTACTCCCTCATCGGGTTAGTTTTGGGCCTTACATATTTAACTAAACTAACCGTTGTTCTTTTTCCGTTACTAGCTTTTATCATTCTTGAAATTATCTATGAAAACAAAAAACTTTTTTTTAATATTCCCAATTATTTAAAATTATTGTTTATTTTTGTTATCACAGGAGGTATCTGGCTTTATTTAGGATCAAATAAAATCGGCCCTACTTTTTACCAATATTTTTTATTTCATGCCGATCAAGGAGTCTCAAACATTTCTTTGGCTAATTTCAAATTTGATTATTTAAGCTACGCTTACTATTCCCTCCAAAGAAGATTTTTTTGGCTGGTTTTGCTTGGTTTAATACTGGCCTTAACTAAATTAAGGGATAAAAAGTATCTGGCTCAGATTATATTTGCCTGTGGCCTTCTCTTCCAGTTGAGCTTCTCAGTAAAAAATAATAATTGGTATCTACTACCCGCTATGCCTTTTTGGTCTATGCTGGCCGCCCTTGCAACTTATCATCTGTTTAAACTATTTAAAAAAATTAAGCTTGGATTTATTCTGATGGCGGTATTCTCAATCATATCCTTATATATTTCTTATAAAACATTTACAGTTAATATAAAAGCTGTTATCAATGCTAATGGACCGGAGACAATCAAGACAGCAAGTATTAAATTAAAAGAGCTGACTAAGGATAACGACATTATGGTCAGACTTGACCATCTTTACCCAACAACAGTTTATTATTCCGACCGGAAAGTCTTATCATCTCCTGATGGGGCGGGAGACAGCGGTTTATTCGTCAGTCGGGAATTACTTAAAAAAAGAATTCAGCTTAAGGAGATAAGCTGGCTTGTGGGAAAAAATGGTGATGCAGATGCGTTTTTAAAAAGTGATCCAAGTCAGCAATATAAAATTATTAAAATTGGTGAAGAAACAATATTGCGTGCCCTATGAAAATTACCATATTGATCTATACTAGAAACGAAGAAAGAAATATTAGTGATTGTATTAACTCTGCTAAATTGTTGACCGATAAAATAATTCTCGTTGATATGGAAAGCTCTGATAAAACTGTAGAAATTGCTAAAAGTTTAAATATTCCTGTCTTCAATTTTCCCAAATCCAATTACGTCGAGCCGGCACGCGAATTTGGAATAAAACAGGCCGAAACGGATTGGGTATTAATATTGGACGCAGACGAAAGAATCACAAAAGAATTAGCAAACGAAATAAAGGATATAACCAGATATAATCAGATACAATCAGATAAAATCAGCAAAAAAACCGATTATATCCGATTAAATCCTATTGAATCCGACTCTGTCCGATTACATCCGATTATATCCGATTATATCTCTCAATACAAAATCCCTCGTCGCAACACCTTTGCTGGAATTAAATGGCTTCGCCACGGCGGTTGGTGGCCTGATTATCAAACCCGCCTAATTAACAAAAAGTTTTTTCTTAATTGGCCAAAACGAATCCACTCTACTCCACATATAAAGGGTGATATTGGATATTTAAAAAATCCTCTTATTCATTATTTTCATGGTGATTTAAATGGTATGGTTAAAAAAACGATTATCTTTGAGGATATAGAATCTGATTTATTATTTAAAGCAAAAAGAAAAACCGGGATAGGTATTTTTTTCCGCAAATTTTTAGCTGAAATATATCGACGACTAATCAGG